>DATLVT010000880.1:0-3452 GCA_035577105.1 Polyangia bacterium | reverse complement strand
CTTGGCGTACACGCGGCTCGAGGTTTCGATCTCGGTCACCTCGATGAAGGTCGGCACGTGCAGCTTGGTGGCGCTCTCGACCTGGGCCCGCTCGTCGGCGCCGGCGTTGAGGAGATCGATCCAGCTTGCCTCGGTGCAGGGCTTGCTCTTTGGCTGGCTCCTCAGCATTTGAGGCCGGGTCAGCCCTCGGCGGCGGTTGGTTCTTCCAGACCCTCTTCGGCAGTCGGAGGTATCCAGATCCAGCCGTCCGGGCGGTGATGGGAGATACCGTCATCCCGGTACTCGCCGTCGGGGGCGGGCGCGATCCAGGCGTCGCGCGCCCAGAGGTAGCCGGTGAAGGCACAGACGACGGCTTCGAAGAGATGGTCGCTTTGAATGCAGACCTCTCGCCAGACGCCCGGGCCAAAGTGCAGCTCGCCCGACAGCGCCTCCAGGATCGCAGCGCGCGTCTCGCGTTCGTGAAGGTGTTTCTTGTAGGGGCGCTGGAATCCAAGCGCGTGCAACGTCCCCTTGGGATAGACCTCCAGCAGGTTGCGGTTCAGGACGAAGCGATCGGCCAGGGCCCGCGTGACGTAGGCGGCCCGGGCGGCCAAGGGGCCCGTGCCCTGGCCCAGCGCTTCGCGCGGGACGATGCCCAGTCGTGACGCCAGGAAGACCTCGGTGGGCCGCTGGGTGTACGGCGTGATGGCCGGCTTTCCCCGCCGTTCGTCGCGATCCATCTTGTCGCGGTCAAGCTTCTGGGCGGCGCCAGCGGCCAGTCGCCGCATCTCGATGACCGCTGGATCGACGCAGGCTGTCTGGCCCGGGCAGACCGGCACCTCGCAGCGCAGGCAGGGGGGCAGGGTCAGGGGCGCGTCGATGCACAGCAACGGGTTGCCGTCGACCCGACGGATGGCGTCGACCAGGGAGCCGTCGTACAGAGGCAAGCTGCCCGCCCGCGGGGCAATCTCCACGACGGTGGCGCCGTCGCGCTCGATCCGCAGGGTGGCAAATGCCGTCTTCTTGCCCTTGCCGCCGCCCAGGTCCACCCCGAGCGCGTGCGTGAAATCTCGCCGGTTCACCGTTGGTTTCAGCCTGCGGGATCGTCGTCGGGGCGTCAACCTTTGACTTGGCGGGCGCCGCCTCCTATCCTGTCTGTCTACGCCTGGACCGGAATCTTTCCGGCCGGGACGGAGGAAATCATGCGCCGGACCCTCTTCAAGTCGAAGATCCACCGCGCCACCGTGACCCAAGCCGACCTGGCTTATGAAGGATCGGTGACGATTGACAGCGCCCTCATGCGCGCGGCGGACATTCTCCCTCACGAACGGGTGCACATCTGGAACGTCACCAACGGCAGCCGCCTGGAAACGTATGCGCTGGAAGGCCCTGCGGGCAGCGGCGTCATCTGCGTGAACGGCGCCGCCGCTCACCACGCCAGGCCGGGTGACGTCGTCATCATCGCCACCTTCGCCGAGGCCGAAAACGAGACCGAGGCTCGCGCCTGGAAGCCGCGGGTTGTCTGGGTCGACGACCAGAACCGGATGACCGACGGCCCCGCCGAAGAGCTGCCGGGGCCACAGCGCCGCCTGCACCGTGTTTAGCGCGCATCCATGAACCGCGTCGACGCGCTCCTCAAATTTATCGCCCAGGCACCGGCGGATCCCTTTCCGCGCTATGCGCTGGCCATGGAATACAAGAATGCCGGCCGCCTGCAGGAGGCGCGCGACACCTTTGAATCGCTGATGACGGCCTGTCCGGATTACACGGCCACGTACCTGCACGCCGGCAACACGCTCAGTTCGCTGGGCGACAAGACAGCCGCTGGCGACGTCTACCGACGGGGCATCGAGGTTTGCACCAGGCGCGGCGATACCCACGCGCGCGGCGAGATCGAAGGGGCCCTGGCCGCGCTGGACGGCGCTGGACCGGGCGGCTGAACGGCAAGCGGCCTTACCGTGCGCGGTTTGACAGAGGGATTGCGGCAGCGCATTGTCAAAACTTCGCAAGCGGGGGCATGACCATAGTGGACGAGGACAAGCCCCAGATGGCGGGTGGCGACAGCCCCCCTGGTGAGGTTCACCGCTTCGCCCCCGGCGAGACGATCGCCGGACGCTATCGCATCGTCGACATGATCGGCGCCGGCGCGATCGGGGAAGTTTACGAAGCCTACGACGAGGCGCTGGCCGAGCCGGTGGCCCTGAAGACGCTGAAACCGCAGCGGGCAGCCGACGGTGTCACGGTGGAGCGATTTCGCCGCGAGATCCTCCTGGCCCGCAAGGTCACCCACGAAAACGTCTGTCGCGTTTACGATCTGGGCCGCCACGTCTTGCCCGGCGGGTCCGTGGTGTCGTTCCTGACCATGGAGCTTCTGCGCGGGCTGAGCCTGGCCCAGCACATCCGCAACACCGCCCGCCGTCTGACCGAGGCCGAGGCCCTGCCGCTGGCCCGGCAAATGGCCGCCGGTCTGGAAGGCGCCCACAACGCGGGCGTCATCCATCGCGACTTCAAGCCCGGCAACCTGGTGCTGGTCCCTGACACCACCGGCGCCTTCGAGGGGGGATTCCGGGTGGTGATCACCGACTTCGGTCTGGCCCGGCGGAGCCGTCTGGACGACGAGGCGCTGACCACCACCGGCGAGGCGCTGGGCACGCCGCTTTACATGGCGCCCGAACAGGTGGCCGCCGGGCAACAACCCATCACGCCGGCGACGGACATCTACGCGCTGGGGATCGTGCTTTACGAGCTGGTCACCGGCGAGCTGCCCTTCAAGGGAAACTCGATAACGGTCATGGCCTTGAAACGTGTCCGCGAGGCGCCGGCCTCTCCGCGGTCGGTGGTGCCAGAGCTGGACCCGCGCTGGGAAGCCGCCATCCTGCGCTGCCTGGAGCGCGAACCGGCGCGACGGTACCAGCGCGGCTCGGCGCTGATCGCCGCCCTGACCGCCAGTGAGCCGGAGAGCCCCGAACCCGATCCGCCGCCGGCGCCCGAGGGCAAGCTGCGCTCGTTCATCCGCCGCGCCACCGGCCGCCACCGCACCGGCTGACGCAGGGCGGCCAGTACCGATTGGTTTCCTTTCTGCCACAGGAATATTGCTCTCGCCCTAACGTTGGCTGGGGTAGAAGAGCTTTTTTTTCCTGAGTCATTCGGGGGGGGAATGAGCGCAGGACGATGTTACGTGGGCGCGCCGCTTCGCTGGCGAACGGGTCGCAGTACCCGATGACCAACGCTGGGCGTTCCGACAAACCGGGATCGTCGGCCGCTCCCTCGAATGAAAACGACGGATCGCCGGCGCGCGTTCCCCAAGCCAGGGACGGTGCGGTGGGATCTGTCGTCGTTGAAGGTCGAGTCACCGGCGCCCGGATCGGGCGTTACGTCGTTCTGGAACGCATCGGCAGCGGCGCCATGGGCGTCGTGTACGGCGCCTACGATCCCGAGCTGGATCGCAAGATCGCCCTCAAATTGCTGCTGAA
>DATLVT010000879.1:0-2270 GCA_035577105.1 Polyangia bacterium | reverse complement strand
ACCGGAACGCAGGGCAAGGTCTATCACGTGGCGAAGGATCGCTCGGCGTCGCTGGCCGTCGACCTGCCCGAACGGCAGGCCCTGACGCTGGCCCCGGCCGGGGCCGGTCTCTTGATCGGCAGCGGCGACGTGGGCGGCGTCTATCGGGCGCGCCCGGCGGCGGGCGACGAGGCCAGCTATCTGTCGAAGGTGATGGACGCCGAGTATCCGGCGCGCTGGGGGATGGCGCGCTGGCACGGCACGCCGGGCCTGACGGTCGAGACCCGATCCGGCAACACCGCCAAGCCCGACAGCACCTGGGCGCCCTGGCGCCGCGTCGAGCGGCCGCAAGCGACGGCCGGCGGCAGCGCGGGCGCCATCACCAGCCCGTCGGGACGCTATCTGCAGTATCGCGTCGGCCTGTCGGGACCGACGGGCAGGCTGCGCGACATGAGCCTTTACTATCTGCCCCAGAACCAGCGCGCCCGCATCACCGAGGTCACCGTGGCCGATCCGCCGGCGACGCCGCCGGTGGCCGGCGCGGCGCGCGTGCACTCGGCGGTGGTCAAGCTGCGCTGGAAGATCGAGAACGTCGACGGTGACGAGCTGACCTACCGGGTGGTCTTTCACGAGCAGAGCGAATCGACCTGGCGCCCGCTGGGCGGCCCCGAGCCCCTGACCAAGGCCGAGTACGACTGGAACACCGAAGGACTTCCCGACGGTCAGTACGTGGTGCGGGTGACCGCCTCCGACGAGAAATCCAACCCGCGCGAGCGCGCCCTGGATTTCGCGCTGGAATCAGCGCCGCTGCTGGTCGACAACCGCCCGCCCGAGGTGGGCGAGCTCCACGCCAGCTATCCGCAGATCACCGGGCGCGCCAGGGACGGCGCCAGCAACATCACCGAGATCGAATACACCGTCGACGGGGCGAATGGCACAGCGTGTCCCCCAGCGACGGCATCCTGGACGATCCGGTCGAGGCGTTCAGCTTTCGCCTGCCCACACTGGCGCCCGGCCCGCACGCGGTGACGGTGCGGGCCTGGGACAGCGGCGACAACGTGGGCGCCGCCGGCATCACGGTGACCGTCAAATGAGCGGGCCGGTGTCAGGGTCACAGTCGGACAGCGCCGCGCTGGACATCGCCGGCCTTCCGCCGGCGCCCCAGGTCTTTCAGGTCGAGGTGGGGCTGCTGCAAAACTTCTGCGAGATCATCTACTGCCCGACCACGCGCGCCGCCGCCGTCGTCGATCCGGCGTGGGAGGCTGACCGCCTGCTGCGCGAGGCAAAGACGCTGGGCGTGAACATCACCACCGTCCTCATCACGCACACCCACAACGATCACATCGAAGGCGTGGCCGAGCTGTGCGCGGCCACCGGGGCCGGCGTCGTCGTCAACCCGCGCGAGGCCGAGGCCATCCGGCGCGTGGCCCCGGCGGCGGCCGCCAACCTGATCGACGCCACCGACCGGCGCGACATCGCCATCGGCCGCTGCGGCCTGCGCGTGCTGGAGACCAGCGGCCACACCGTGGGCGGCGTCTGCTATCTGGGGGACGGCTTCGTGGTCACCGGCGACGTGCTGTTCGTGGGCGGCTGCGGCCGCACCGATTTCACGGGCGGCAACACCGCGGCCCTGTGGCGCAGCCTGCAGCGCCTGCTGGCCCTGCCCGAGGAGACCCGCGTCTTCCCCGGCCACAACTACGGCGCCACCCCCACCTCGACCATGGCCAACGAGGCCCGCACCAACCCGTACCTGCGCTGCCAGACCTACGAGGCGTTCCGGGCGCTGCGCGAACGGCCGCGACGGTAGCGACCCGCTCTGATGATTCGTTACATCTCGCGGTGAGGCCGCTCCACGCCGTCCGGCGAGGGCGGGGAGAGTGGGGCAAAGCGGGCCCGATGGAAGGTTTCCCGCAGCGACAGGACCCGCCCGCGCGGAGGAGGCGGGCGCCGCAAGATCCGTTACACAGCCGGCACGACCGGCCCGCCGCGCTCCAGGGCGCGCTGATAGGCCGGGCGCGCGCGGATGCGCTCGACGACGGCGAAGATGCGCGGATGGGAGGTCGCGCTGATCCCGCCGCGCACGACGGACGCTTCCAGGGGATAGCTCATCTGGATGTCGGCGGCGGTCACGTCGGCGCCGGCGAACCACGGCGAGCTGCCCAGCTCGCCCTCGACGAAGTCGAGCTGCCGGCGCAGCTGCGGTCCCACGTATCGCTCCTGCACGGCGCGGGCGATCCCGCGCGCCACGGGGCGGACGAAGAACGGCATCGGCCCGCGCGGGATGCGAGAGA
>DATLVT010000878.1:0-10287 GCA_035577105.1 Polyangia bacterium | reverse complement strand
GACGTCATCCCCATCGAGATCCCGCCGCTGCGTGACCGCCGCCAGGACATCCCGTCGCTGGCCGAACATTTTCGAAACGAGGTCAACGCCGGCGAGGGGCGCCAGGTGCCGGGCTTTGCGCTGGACGTCATGCAGCGCCTGTGCGCCTACGACTGGCCCGGCAACGTGCGCGAGCTGGAGAACCTGATCGAACGTCTGGTGGTGGTGGCCGGCAACCGCATGGTGCAGATCGAGGACCTGCCGACCCAGCTGCGCACCAGCGTCATCGACCTGGACGGCGGCACCCTGGATCTGCCGACGGGCGGCGTCGATCTCCGGGTCCTGCTGATGCAGCTCGAGGAGAAACTGATCGGCCAGGCCCTGGAGCGCACCGGCGGAAACAAGAACCGCGCGGCCGAGCTGCTGGGAATGAATCGCACCACGCTGGTGGAGAAACTCCGTCGCAGAAACGTGGCCTGACGGATCACAGCCGATACACACGGCCCACATTCTCCGTCGGAGAACGACTCGCTCACCGACGGGAAAGTGAACGGCGCGACCGTCATCTGGTTGACGGCCGCCAATTCCCCCGACCGCCAACCGCATGACGGTCCGACACCGTCAGCAAACAGCAAGCGCCCGATCGGCGCGGCTGATGACACGCCACGAACGTGGCACGCCAAGTGCTCTAGATCCCGTGCATGGGAGTCAAGAAGCGTAAGAAGGCGAACAAGACGAGGAAGCCGAGTCAGAAAGAACTCATCGCGCGCCGCAATGAGTACGCCGCGAAGTTCTTTCCCTACATCGAGAAGGTGGCCCGCCGCCTGGCGCGTCGCCTGCCGGCCCACGTCGAGATCGACGACCTGATCTCGTCGGGCGTCATCGGTTTGATGGAGGCCGCCGAGCGCTTTGATCCCAAGCGCGTCGATCGTTTCGAGGCCTTCGCCGAGTTCCGCATCCGCGGCGCCATGCTGGACGACCTGCGCTCGCGCGACACCCTGTCGCGCGACATGCGCCGCCTGTCCAACGAGCTGCGCGACGCCACCCGCCGCCTGGAGGCCCAGCTGGGCCGCACGCCGGACCAGGAAGAGATCGCCCGCCGCCTGGGCGTCGGCGTCGACGAGCTGTACGCGCGCCAGCAGAAGCTGTCCGGTTCATCGGTGGTGGGCATCGACGACGCCGGCCCCGACCTTTTGGAGCGCACCGGCGACCAGCAGGCCGCCGACCCCTTCGAGCTGACCTCGCGCCGCGAGATGCTGTCCCAGCTGGTGGGCGGCATCGAGGAGCTGCCCGAAAAGATGCAGCAGGTGCTGTCGCTGTACTACTGCGACAACCTGAACCTGAAGGAGATCGGCGCGGTCCTGGGCGTCACCGAATCGCGCGTCTGCCAGATTCACGGCGAGGCGACCAAGCGCCTGCGCGAGTCCCTGGACGACCTGGCCACGGAGGCCGCCGCCTAGCCAGACCAGCCCCGGCCGGCGGCCCGTCATGGCACCGCTGTCGGCACCTTAAGCACAGGGAATCACACGGCAATTAATTTTGCGGTGATTTTTCCTTAAGATTTTTTCTGCCGCGGCCGATGGGTGTGGGTATGCGAGATACCACCCGGCACATCACCCACCGTCGTGCTCCCGTCTCCGCTCGCCGCGCGACGGCGACGCTCCTCACGCAGCCCGCCTCCTCGCGGGCCGATCGCGTCGACTTGCTGCGACGCCTGGTCTCCGCTGGTCAGTATCAGGTCAACGCCCGCACGCTGGCCATTCACATCCTGGCCGTGGCCGGCGTTCCGGCGCTCGAATAGAGCGGCTTCGCCGCCGCCGGCTATTCTTCGGGCTCGGCCGTCTCGACGCGGTTGCGCCCGTTGGCCTTGGCCCGGTACATCGCCGAGTCGGCCAGACGCAGAAAGATGTTCTCCCGCCGCTGATGCGTGCCGCCCGGCGCCAGGTGCTCGCGGTAGGACGCCACGCCCAGTGAAGCCGAGATGCGCGGCAGCGGGGTGGTGTCGCCCGTCCCCGAGGCGGCGTCGAAGAAGATCGTCTCGGCGATGATGGCGCGCAGGGTCTCGGCCGTCTGCCGGGCACGCTGCAAGGTGGCGCCCGGCAAGATCACCACGAACTCGTCGCCGCCGTAACGGGCCAGCACCGCCGCCGGTGGGGCGTTCTCTGCCAGCAGCTTGGCGACCTTCTGCAGCGTCCAGCTTCCCGCCAGGTGACCGAAGCGGTCATTGACGGTCTTGAAGCGATCGAGGTCGATGAACAGCATGGACAGCTCGCTGTTGTCGCGATCGGCGCGGACGATCTCGTCTTCCAGGCGGGTGTGAAAATAGCGGCTGTTGAAGAGTCCGGTGAGGTCGTCGACGCGCGCCAGGGCCCGGGCCCGGATGGCGTCCAGCGCGTTCTGGATCGACGAGGACATGTACGCGGCGAAGATGCGCAGCAGCTCCTTGTCGCGCGGCACGTAGGGTCCGCCCGAGCGGCGGTTGGCCAGGTACAGCACGCCGCAGATCGATTCTCCGACGATGACCGGCACGCCGATCAGCGTGCGCAGCTCGGTGCCGGCGGCGGCCTGCACCATGGGATCATCGGCGGCCATCTGGTCGGTGGGGAAGGGGCGGCCAGAGCGATAGATCTGCCCGGCGAACCCCCGGTCGCTGGGGACGCGCTTGCCCAGCAAGCTTTCGCCGCCCGGGCCGAAGGCGGCGATGAAGGTCAGGCGCGGCGCCGGCGAGCCGGCCAGCTTGGCCCGCGGATCGTCGAGGAGAATGCCGCCCGATTCGGAGGGAACAAAGTCGTTGGCCCGCTCCAGAATTTCGCGCAGGGCGGCGTCCAGGCGGACGTCCCAGCGCTCGGTGTCGTCCTGCTCGCGCCGCACGCGCACAAAAAAACGGGCGATCTCCTCGGGCGACAGGGTCAGGATCGGCCCGGGGAGGAAGGTCGGGTTGGGAACCGAGAACTCCTCGGTCCTCATTCTCAGCGGGATAGGCGGGCGTTGCGGTGGATCCTGATCGGACAAAGCCCGTTCATTACATCACATCTGCGCGCCTGCGGGTACGGCTGGGCGCTGCTTATTCCTTGTTCGAACCTGAACCGCTGACCGGCGCCTCGACCTCAATTTTCGTACGAGCCGTACGCGCCGCCGGTCTTGTTCAGGTGCGGCGTCGTGGTCCGAGCCTCGGCGGAGAATGTCGCGGTGGCGCCCGCGGACGTCACCTCCAGCTGCTGAGAGGCGGGTTTGATGCGCGGCCCCCAGAGGACGATCCGACGGGCCCCCAGCGGAATTCCGGGAAGCGAGAAGGACCCATCGGCGCGGACGCGGATCCAGTGTCCGTTCGGCACCACCAGCACGTCCGCGCGCATCCCTGAATGGATGTTGCAGAAGACCTCGACGTGGCCGGGTTTCAGCAGCACCACGGGCGTCGGGGTCTGGCCACCCTTGACCATCCCCAGGTCGAAGGCGTCGCCGGGCGTGCTGGAGAAGACGTTGTGAGAGATGGTGTCCGCATTCGGGAAGACGACCCGCGAGCCGATCGGCACCACCGCCGCGGCGGGGACGAACTGCTTGTGCTCCTGCTTGATCTCGATGGTGGTCGGGTGCGCCGCAACCTGGCGCATTCCGTCGAGGAAGACGTACGCCTCACCGACCGCGCCGTGGATATGACCGGTCACGGTCGCGGTCGACGGGCCCGCGCTGGGCGCCGTCGCGGCGGCGCGCGAAGCGGGATCGCCGGGTGACAGCGGACGCGCCCCGGCGCCGGCCGGAAGGCCCGGCAACGGTGCGCCGCCAGCGTGCCCGCCGCTGCCGATGTACTTGAGCAGGGCCTCATGCATCTGCATCAGCTGCATGATGAGTTCGTGCTGCTCGCGAAGCTGTTGCTGGACGCGGGCCAGCTCGCCTTCGAGGCGGTTGATGTCCGCCGCCGTCGGCGCCGCGGCGTCCGCCCATGCCGCGGCCGGGATCTGCGCAAGGAAGGCCGACGTCGCCGCGACCAGCTGCCATGAAGATCGTCGCCTCATCATCACCTCAGTAGCTCAGCACCAGGCTGCTTGTGAACACGTCGTCGGAGATCTGCGGGATGTTCCCGTATTCGCCATTGTGAAGATACTCCGCTTTCAGCACCGCCCAGGTGCTGATGGTCCAGCGGACGCCGGCGGTCGCCCGCCAGGACCGGCTGACGTACGCGCGCTGGGGCGGCAAGGTGATGTCCGCGCTGCGGTACTCGCCGCGCCCCATCACCCCGAATGAAGACGTCAGCATGGCATCAAGCTCCAGGTAGCCGCCACCGTGCAGGTCCAGGGAGTAAAGGTTCTGCGTGGCATCACCCCCCGAGTGACCCTTGAGCCATTGCGCCTTGACGTCGACGGGACCGAGGTGCGCTATCAGGTCGGGGCCCGCGAACCACATCGTGTGCTTGTTGCTGGTGGTCCGGTCCGCCGATCCCCAGCTGCCCGAGCCGCCAATTTCTATGGATTCGAGCAGCGGCAGGCGAAAGGAGAGGCGACCGCTGACGGTCTTGCCGTCGTTGCTGTCCACCTCGTCGTAGAAGAAGAACTGTTCGGTCGTGTTCGAGCCGTTGGTCACCGCAACGGCCAGCACGATGCAGTCGTCAGGGCCGAATTTGCTGCGCACCTTGAGGCCCAGGGCGGTGCCGGTGGTATAGCGCGCGATCAGCGAGGGCGTGACGCCGAACCGCTGGTCGGATTTTCGATCGCGGTACTCGATGCCCAGCACCGATTCGATCTTGCCGACAAAGATCGACGTGCGCTGCGATTCCGTGGGCAGCCATTCCAGCTGCGCGATGTCCAGGTCGAACATGTCGCCCAGCGAGAAGTTGCTGCCGGTGCGGGGCGTGAAGTTGAGGCTTGCGCTCAAGATGGCGGTGGGCGACGGGGTGGCCCGCAGTCGAAGGTTCAGCTCGTTGACGATGAAGCCGAAGGCGCCGCGCGAGTGGATGCTGTCGTATCGATTCACGCCGGGCGCGTCGCCCAGATCGGCGGCCTCGCCCCGCGAGTTGACGGCCGGCGCCAGGATGTCGCCCAGGAACACCCACTCTGTGCCGGGATAACCCGGGTAGCGATGCAAGACGTCTTGAACGTAGCCAGCGCCGTTTCCTTCCGGGGCGAAAAAGCCAAAGTCGATGTAGCCGCCCCAGATGATCGATTGCCGGCGGCTGGCGGCCAGGGCCTCGTTCTGTCGGATTTGCGCTTCCAGCAACGTCGCGGCGTCGGTCTCGCCGCCGGCGGCCGCGGCGGCCTCCGTCGGGTCGAGACCGGGCGGGCCGGGCAATGGAGCCGCCGTTGAGGGAAGGAAAGGCGAGTCGACGAGGGGCGCCCCCGCGTTCGGCGGCTCAGGCGGGGCTGTGGCGGGCGTCTGGGCGCTGGCCAGATGGGCCACTGCCCAGACGGCAGCACCCACCCAGCGCGTCGGCACGGGCCGGCGTTTCAAGGGCTGCCCTTGTCGGCGTTCGTGCCGGCGTCGCCGCTGCCAGTGGCGCCCGCGTCGGCGCAGCTTGTGACGAACTGGGTGACGTCCGGCGGATCGATGAGGACCTTGGGGCCCGGCGTTCCGGTCAGCGTCCCCAGGAACGCCACCAGATCGGATCGGTCCTGATCCGTCAGGTTCAGCGGCGCGATCTCCGACGTGCCGGTCTCGGCGGCCTGCACCGCCGGCGCCTGATCATAGTGCCAGACGACGTCCGCCAGGGTGGCGAAGATGCCGTCGTGCATGTAAGGGCCCGTCATGGCCACGTCGCGCAAGCTGGGCGTTCGCCAGGCGCCGCGTTTCCAGTCGTCGCGGGAGGCTGGCGACTTCACCACGCCGCCATCCGGTTGAACGCCGGCCCGCGCGCCATCGTCGCAGCCTCCGGGCATATCCGCGCTGTTGCCGCCGGCGGCGAACTGAGCCGCACAGTCCGGATTCCCGCTGGCGTAATCGTCGGCGAAGCAGGTGCAGCGACGGAACAACGTCGTGGTCGGCGGGGCAGTCGCCGCGGCGGGGGCGTGCAGCTTTTCCCATCCGGAGAAGGCACCCACGGGGAGACAGGAGGCGGCGAATGCCGGCTTGTCGCCGGGCACGCCGCCGGCTGAATCTCGGGCGCCGGCATCGTCACTGGTTGCGGCGTCCGTGGTCGGCACGGCGCAATTGCAGGAAGGCGCCGCGTCGCCGCCCACGCAGGCGGCCAGCGTTGGTACGTGGTCGCCCGCCTGGGGCACGCCGATGTTGTGAAACTTGCCGTCGGACAGCATCGCCGTGTTGTGGCAGTTGACGCATCCGGCGTGTCCGATGAACAGCTTGAGTCCGCGTCTTTCAGCCGGTTCCAGGGCCGGCGAGTTCGGGCCTTCGTGGACGAATCGATCGAACCTGGATCCGTCGCTGGTGAGAAACGTCTCGTAAGCGGCGATGGCCTTGCCGACGTTCACGTGGACGCGGCTCACGGCCGCCTTGCCGGAGCCGCTGAGCATCTTGAACGTGTCGACGTAGGCCGCGGTCGGCGAGTCATCGGTCAGCGTGTTGACCTTGGCGTCGTCGTCGGTGCCGAGGGCGCACTTGGGCTGATCGAGAAACACAGACCCGTAGCTGGCCGCGTAGTAACGGCAAAAGACGCGGAAAGTCTTCAGCCGATGCCCGTTCATCGACACGCCGCTCTCGATGACCTGCGCTGCTTGCGACCACAATGAATCCGATCGCCCGTTCCAGTAGAACACCGGGAAGTAACGGGCGACGTTCAGCGTCTGCTGGCCATTGACGTCGTACCAGCCGGCGCCGTTCGACACATTGTTCGGTTGCGAGGTGACGTCGGCGCCGTAATGGACCGGGTCGTGGCAGGTGGCGCACGAGATTCCCAGTTGATTGCCACAGGCAGGTTGGCCGGACGCGCGGGGGGCCGGCGGCGACGCCCGCCGTCCCAGGTTGTCCTTCGCATAGGCGACACCGCCAGCGCTGCCGCCGGTGATGCCGACGTCGCCCGACAGTCGCCCGTCGTGATAAAGCAGCCATCCCAGCCGGAGCAGGGGCGGCTCCATCTCCGGCGTTCCGGCGTCGGGCACCGCTGTCCAGCCGCCATCAGCCAGGAGGCTCGCCAGGGCCTGATTCGATTCATCGATCGGCGGCGGACCTTCCGACACGTTGGCCAGGGACTTCACAGTCGACCACTCGTCGCTTGTGAAAAGGCACTCGTCGTCGACGCAGCGGCTGCTCCACAGCTTGCCGCAGGCGCCGGCCGCCGCTGCCCCCAGCACCACCGCCGCTATCGAGAGCCGAACCCGCATCGCCGTTGGCCGGCGAACCTATCAAAAGCGTCGACTGATGAACATAGCGGGACGGCGCCCGGACGAATCACAGTCGTGGTTCGCCGCCGTCGACCACCGCCCACAACCATCCCCGGCTGGAAATGGCGACGGCGAACGCCAGCTGGTTCCCGGGCAGCGCGATCATCGGTTCACTCTCGCGCCCGGCCAGCGGCGTCTGGGATGCGCCCCCGAACAGGCGTGTCCCGTCGCTGGCCGCCAGGCGCAGGACGCCCGCGCTTTTCGCCAGGGCCTCCAGTCTGGGTGCGTCCAGCGGTTCGGCCAGGATCAATTTGAAGGTTCCTTGGCTGTCGATGTCGCTGGCGGCGGCCAGATAAGGGCGCTGTTCGCCCCAGACGATCGTCGACGTGACGCCGCCTGGGACCGCTGGTTGGCCCCCCGGTGGAAACGACCAGACCGACGGGTTGACGACGTCCGGCGCGCCACGCGTGACCATGGGCCGCGATCCGTCCAGCACCACGGCCGTCAGGTCGCGAAACGGTTGCCACCAGTCCTCGGACGTGAACAGGTCGGTGAACGTCAGCGTATCGATGCGACTGCGCGCGGCGTTGCGCAGCTCGGGCACGGCCGCGGCGGCGCGCACGCGTCCTTCCAGCGCCAGCCGCTCCGTCGCCAGGGCCCGCTCCACGTTGGCGCGAAGCGCCGCCGCCGCTCTCAGCATGGCGGCCGGCGGTGCTGCCGTCGTCGCGGTCAGCCGGCGCGAACGCTGGGCGACCAGCGCCGCGACGATCACCGCCGCCACGCCCGCCGCCGCGAACAGGGCGACCCGACGGCTGGTGATCGCCATCGTCGGCCTGATGACGCTGGCTGCCTGGCCGACGATCGGTCCTCCCGGCGTCAGGCCGGTGTCGACGAGATTGGCGGTTCTTTGAACCGGCCCGTGGCCGCCGCCGCGGGCCTGGGTGGCGCGCAGGGCAGCGCGCAAGGCCGACACGAAGGCGTTGACGCTGGGATAGCGATCGCTGCGGTTCTTCGACAGGCCGGTCATCACCGCCGCGTCGACCAGCTCGCCGGCCACCGGGGCCAGCGAGGGCGGGATCTCGTGCACCACGCTGTACAGCGCCGCTTCGATGGTGTCACCCGGGAAGGCCTTGCGGCCCGAGAGCAACTCGTAGGTCATGGCCGCCAGCGCGAACTGATCGGCGCGCCCGTCGATGTCTTCGAAATTGGCGCGCACCTGCTCCGGCGCCATGTAGTGCGGCGTTCCCATGATCACCGGATTGGTGGCCAGCGTCGGCGAGGTCTTGACCTTGGAGATGCCGAAATCCAGCACCTTCACGAACTCCGTGGGCAGCCCCGCGGGGGCCGCGGCCAGGGGAACCAGAAACACGTTGGCCGGCTTCAGGTCGCGGTGAACGATGCTCCGTTCGTGCGCCGCCGTCAGCGCCGCGCCCACCTGTTCGACGATGTTGACCGCTTCGGACAGCGGCATCGGCCCGCGCTGGGCCATGCGTCGTTCCAGGTCCGAGCCTTCCAGGTACTCCATCACGATGAAGGGCGTCCCGTCGGCGGTGGTGTTGAAATCGATGATCTGCACCAGATTGGGATGGCGCAGGGCCGACATGATCTCGGCTTCGCGGGCCAGGCGCTGTTGCGTGCTGGGATTCAAGGCCAGCACCTCGCGGCGGAGCACCTTCAGGGCGTAACGTCCGGCCAGCCGGGCGTGGCTGACCTCGTACACGATGCCCATCCCGCCTTCGCCGATCTGACGGACGATGCGATAGATGTCGCCGATCGTCGCTCCCACGGCGAACCCACCCTTGTCTGACCTAGACCCCTCCATGAGAGCGCATAAAAACTGACCACGTTGGCGCCGCGCCGTCAAGGCGCCGCTCCGTCAGAATTTGCATTACTGCAGCGAACAGCTGCCGGCGGCGGGATCGCCCTGCAGCGCGTTTTTCAGGGCGGCGACGGCGCGGCCGTCCAGGCCATCGCCCGAGAACACGATCCCCTGGTCGGCGTTCAGGACCAGCGTGGCCGGGATGCGCCGCTGCCCCAACGCATCCGCCAGGCGAAATTCCTGGTCGGTGAGCTGCGGAAAACTGAGCTGTCGCGCCCGGGTGAAGTCGGCGATGGCCTCCCGGTTCTCACCGACGGCGACGCCCAGGACGGTGGCCCCGCAGTGATGCGCTTGCTGCGACAGGCGCTGCAGGGCCGGTTGCTCGCGCACGCACGGCTCGCACCAGGGTGCCCAGAAGCTGACCAGGGCCGGCCGACGTCCCAGCGCGTCTACCAGCCGGGTCGGTCGTCCGTCGAGATCGGTCAGCATCACGTCGCGAAAACCGCCGGCGGGCTGGGGGCGGTCCGCCATCGAGCGGCTGCCCAGGCTCTCGGTCCTTGCCGCGCAGCCGGCGGCGGTTATCGACAAGAACATCGCGAGGACCAACCCGGAGACCGCCTCTAGAAACCAAAACCCAACGCGCATGTGGTGATGTCGACCGTCAGATGATTCGAGCGGAAGTAATATTCATACCCGATTTCGGCGTGGAGGTCTTTCACATAACGGCTCACGTAACGGCTCCTGGGCGTGGGCAGATCCACGGCGATGGCGCCGCCCACGGTCTGGGCGTGGAAGGCGTCGAGATCGCTGTCGGCGGTGCGGAATCCCGTCGCCATCGGATCGGCGCTGGTGGTGAAGTAACGCGTCGCCGTCTGGCGGTGGTAACGATAGGTGGCGCGCAGGTGCAGCCAGGAGACCACCCGCTGGGCCAGGTCGGCCTCGGCCGTGTGCGCGCCGATGCCCCAGTCGTCCAGGTAGGCGCGGTAATAGAGCTTCAGCGCCCCCTGCCAGGGCAGCCACTGGGCCAGGCGGCCGGCCAGGGCGTGGCGCTGGCGATGGCGCGGCATGTTTTCTTCACCGCGGTTGCCGTCGGCCAGAAGGACGCTGCTCCAGGTGTTGGTCAACGTCCCCAGCTGGACCGTGCCGCCGTACGAGATCGCCGCGACGGTGGTGGGGGACAGCAGCTGCGTCAGGCTGAGGTTGAGGTTGGTCGTCGAACGGCTG
>DATLVT010000877.1:0-4363 GCA_035577105.1 Polyangia bacterium | reverse complement strand
GGATGAAGGTGCATCCTTTGACCAGCTTACCGAGGGAGTGGCAAATGCCACCAGGTGGCGCGCCCGCAGGGTGCGGCCGATGTTCATGATGCTCTCGCGATCCTCATTGTGCGCCGTGCCGGGCCGCCATTCGTCGTTCCGGCCGCCGAAGGTGTGGCCAAACTCGTGGGCGGGGACGCTGAACCCGACGTGGGGCTTGTCACCTTCGTATCGCCTGGCCTTCGTGACCAACAGATCAGTGGAGTTCAGGAAGATCTCTCGGGTTTCGTTTTTGACCACAGCCTGCGGTTTCCGCTCGATGTTCGGATCCTCTTTATTCACCGCGACCTCCCAGTGCCCCTTACCGCGGACGGAGCGAACGTCAAAGCTCAGCGTCAGGGCCCTGCCAGCGATCTGCCATTTCAGGTGGTCTGTCTCGGGATGCAGAGCGTACGCACCCGGCCGAACCTGGATCCGGGCGCGCTCACTCCAGTGCCCCCACACCGCTCGGTCGACCGCCTGGTGATAGTCGAGCTGTTCCTGGGCCGTCCAGGGAGCCTGTCCGGGAGACGTCGTCCAAATATAGTGCCAGTCCTCCCGGACGAAGACGTGGCCCTTGGTCAGATCGAGGTCGACGACCCCCCAGGATTCATTCCGAACAATGTGAGCCACGCCTGAACCCCTCCAGCAGCGCGGAAGTTATCGCAGGCCATGCGGAGTTGGTTGCGCCAAAATGCAGACCGGGGGCAATGAGAACGCGCGCGCTCAGCCGGGTCTACCGCTTCGGTCTCTGTCCGCGGCGGTCAGCGGCAGCGGCGCATCCATGTTCGTCTCCTTGGCTATGACGTACAGCGGGCGGCGTTTGACCTCCTCGTAGATCCGCCCCACGTACTCGCCCAGGATCCCCGTCATCAGGAGCTGCGCCGACGAGGCGAAGGCCACCAGCAGCATGATCGTGGTCCAGCCCGGCACCACGCCGCGCTGGTGCAGCTTGACGTAGAAGGCCCAGGCCGCCACGCCGATGGCCAGGGCGCCTGACAGCACGCCCAGCCAGGTGGCAAAGCGCAAGGGGACGATGGAAAACGACGTGATGCCGTCGACGGCGAAGCGCAGCATCTTGCGCAGCGGGTACTTTGTCTCGCCGGCAAAACGCGCCGGGCGGCTGTACTTGACGGCGGTCTGCTTGAAACCCAGCCAGGCGACCAGACCGCGCACGAATCGGTGCTGCTCGCGAAGGGCGCGCAGGGTCAGCACCACGGGGCGGCTCATCAGACGGAAGTCACCGACGTCGACCGGGATCTTCACGCCCAGCATCTTGTTCAACGTTCGATAGAAGATGGCGGCGGTGACCTTCTTGAAGATCGTCTCGCCGGCGCGCTTCTCGCGCATGGCATAGACCACGTCGTACCCGCCGCGGTACTTCTCCAGCATCTCGCCGACGATCTCCGGCGGATCCTGCAGGTCGGCGTCCATCACCACCACGGCGTCGCCTTCGGCGCGGTCGACCCCGGCGGTGATGGCCAGCTGGTGGCCAAAGTTGCGCGAGAAGGCGACGATCTTGTACCGCCGGTCGCGGGCGGCCATCGCCTCCAGCAGTTCCAGCGAGCGATCTTTCGAGCCGTCGTCGATGAAGATGACCTCCCAGGAATCGCCCACGCCTTGCAGCCCGGCGAAGAACGCGCCCAGGCGACGCTCCAACTCCGGAATCACCTCTTCTTCGTTGAAGACCGGAAGAACAAGGGACAGCTTCGGACGGCTAGACATGGCACCACATGCTCTTGGGGGTCGGGCCAGGATGCCCCAAGACCGGTGCCGCTTCCATCACCATCGGCGGCGCCCCGGCGACGCCGCTAAGGCATGCGGGGGTGCGGAATTTCCGGGGGGCGCAGTTCCGGGCGGGGCATGAACAGGCGCGGCAGGTGGTGCCCGCCAGGCGGCAAGTGCAAGACGTGGTAGTGCCAGGCCGCGTAAGTCGCGCCGCCCATGACGCCCAGCAGGGCCGCCGCCGTCCCCAGCGCCCAGGGCAGCAGCGTCGGGCCCAGGCTGCGCGTCTCCAGACGAACGATGGCGTCCATCAGCTCGGGTTCGCCGGCCACGGCGCGAAAGGGGCCCATCTCGGCGCCCGGGTTTTCCAAAAACCCCTCCGCCTCCAGCGATTCGCCCTCGCGGATCAGCACCTCCTCGACAGAAACCGGCCCCGGCAACCCCAGGTGGCGGGCCGCCGCCAGCGCGCCCGGCGTCCCCGGGCGGTGCAGCACCGGCGTCGCCTCGATGCGCGACGCCCGCGGATCGACGCGCACCCGCAGCGCGGGCCGGCCGGAGTCGGCGTCACCGGCGCGCGCCCAGGCCACCTCGAACAGCTCGGGCGAGGCCAGCTCGTGCACCAGCTGCAGCGACGGGGTCATGTTCTCGACGATGCGCAGGCGCCAGTGCACGCAGGGCAGACCGGACACCGGCGAACGCAGCGTCTCGGCGCCCCCGCGCGCCGTCCCGGCGAAATTCACCGCCGTCGGCCTTGATAAGGACAGCTCGTTTCTAGGTGGTGGGGCCATCGTCGTTGCTGGAATCGTCGGGGTGCGGCACGGACGGCGAAGGTCCGGTGGGGGTCGGTTCCTCTTCTGCCGCGTACTCCTCAAGCTTGCGATATAGCGTCTTGCGGTCAAGGCCCAGTCGCTGCGCCGCGCGCGTCTTGTTGCCGCCCTCGGCCAGCAAGACCCGCTGGATGTAATCGCGCTCCAGCTCGTCCAGGGTCAACCCGCGGGCCAGGGCCAGCGCCACCGGGTCGTGATCGGCGGCCTTGCGCTCGCGCAGCTCCGCCGGCAGATCGTCCAGGCGCACCATCGACGTCTCGGCCAGGGCCACCGCCCGTTCGATGACGTTCTCCAGCTCGCGCACGTTGCCGGGCCAGCCGTGGGACAGCAACGCCTTCTTGGCCGCCTCGTGCAGGCCGCGGATCTCCTTGCCGGCGCGGGCGGCGCTGGCGGCCAAAAAATGCTCGCACAGCGGCAGCACGTCCTCGGGGCGGTGGCGCAGCGCCGGCAGCTGCAGCTGGATGACGTTCAGCCGGTAGTACAGGTCCTGGCGAAACTGGCCGTCGGACAGGCGCGCTCCCAGGTCGCGGTTGGTGGCGGCGATGACCCGCACGTCGACGCGCTCGGAACGGGCCGCCCCCAGCGGGCGGATCTCGCGCTCCTGCAGGACGCGCAGCAGCTTGGCTTGCAGGGCCGGCGACAGCTCGGCGATCTCGTCGAGAAAGATGGTGCCGCCGTCGGCCTCGACGAAGATGCCGGGGCGATCGGCGCGCGCGTCGGTGAAGGCGCCGCGCTTGTGACCGAACAGCTCGCTCTCCAGCAGCGTGTCGGGGATGGCGGCGCAGTTGACGGCCACGAACGGGCGGTCCTTGCGCGGGCTGTTCCAGTGGATCGACTTGGCCACCAGCTCCTTGCCGGTCCCCGATTCGCCCGTCACCAGCACCGACGCCGCCGACCCGGCCAGGCGGCGGATCAGCGTGAACACCTCCTGCATGGCCGACGACTTGCCGATGATGTTGTCAAAGCGATAGCTGCGCTGGACCTCGTCGCGCAGGCGCGCCACCTCCGACCGCAGCTGCCGCTCGGCCAGGGCCTTTTCCACCGACAGGATCAGCTGGTCGACCTGGAACGGCTTGGTGATGTAGTCGAACGCGCCCAGTTTCACGGCGCGGATGGCGGTGTCGATCGAGCCGAAGGCGGTGATGGTGATGACGTGCGGCGACGGCGTCACCGCCTTGATCTCTCGCAGCAGATCCAGCCCGTCGAGATCGGGCATCTTGACGTCCGAGACCACCAGATCGATGCCGCCCTTGCGCACCCGTTCGACGCCCTGCCGGCCGTCGGCGGCGGTCTCGACCGCATAGCCGTCGTCGGCCAGCGCTTCGCGCAGCATCTCGCGCATGGCGGCGTCGTCCTCGACGATGAGGATGTTGCCGCGGGCACCCCCTTCGCGGCGCGAGGCGCCCTCGGCGCCCTGGGGGGCGTTCGGTCTCCCGGTCCCGGCGAGCTCTGACATCGGCGTCGGCGTCGGCATTGGCATCATCGGCCTCGCTGGGGAACGAGGCGGTCCTCGGTCATCAATCCTTGCCGATCCGATCGGGTTGAGCAAGCGACTCGACCGCCGCCGCCCCGCCGGCGCCCGCCGGCAGAACAACGCCGGCCGCCGGCGCCGCCGCCGCGCAGGGGACGTACACCCGAAACACCGCGCCACCGGTGACCGGGCTGTCGACCTCGATCCACCCGTCGTGGTCCTTGACGATGCCGTGGCTGACTGCCAGGCCCAGGCCCGTCCCCTGCCCGTCCCCCTTGGTGGTGAAGAACGGTTCAAAGATGCGTTCGCGGGCGGCGGCGGG
>DATLVT010000876.1:0-5815 GCA_035577105.1 Polyangia bacterium | reverse complement strand
TGTGGTCGTCGATTCGCTATCGACGACGCCACGGGTCAACGCCTCTGGACCTGGACGCCGCCGAATGACGCGACATGAACCTTCCTGCGGGGTTGCAGGGCCGGCGCTGGCCGTGATAGGCATCGGACCCAGCAGGAAAGTGGTGGGCAACCATACGTTGTTGACCCGCTGGCGAAATAACCAGAGCGGGGGATGTATCCTGCGGTCGGCCGGGTGATCCGACCAATTGATCAATTAGTCGTGTGGCCGTCGTCAAAGTTTGAACCGCACCCCACAACCAGAAGGAGACCGCAATGAGGCACGTAAAGTTCGTCGCTGTCGCGCTGGCGGCAGTCGCTGCGTTTGTCACGTCCGCCAACGCTCACGCCGAGGTGAAGGAACGGAAGATCAAGATCGGCATCGGCTTGACGGAGGACCACCCCCAGGGCCTGGCCGTCAAGAAGTTCGCCGAGATCGTCTCCGCCAAGAGCGGCGGCAAGATCAAGATCAAGCTCTACGCCGGCGGCGCGCTGGGCAACGACCTCACCATGGTCTCCGCGCTGGAAGGCGGGACCCAGGAGATGGCCATTCCCGATACGGCCATCATGGTCGGACAGTTTCGCGAGTTCGGGGCGCTGAACTTCCCGTTCCTGTTCAACAACGAGAAGGAAGCGGACGCCCTGCTGGACGGCCCCATCGGCGATCGCCTGCTGGCCAAGCTGCCGGAGAAGGGGCTGATCGGTCTGGCGTTCTGGGAGAACGGCTACCGCCAGGTCACCAACAGCAAGCGGCCCATCACCAAGGTGGAGGACTATGAGGGTCTCAAGCTGCGCGTGATGCAGAACCCGCTGTTCATCGACAGCTACAAGAGCCTGGGCGCCAACGCGGTGCCGATGGCGTACACCGAGCTGTTCACCGCGATGGAGACCAAGACCGTGGACGGCCAGGAGAACCCGATCCCCACCGTCCAGACCGCGAAGTTCAACGAGGTGCAGAAGTACCTGACGCTTTCCCGCCAGTCGTACAGCGTCTGGGCGGTGCTGGTCAGCAAGAAGCTGTGGGACACGCTGAGCCCGGAGGAGCAGAAGATCCTCAAGGACGCCGCCGTCGAGTCGCGCGACTACGAGCGCAAGACCATCCGCGCCGCCTCCGCCAAGGCGCTGACCGAGTTGAAGTCGGCCGGCATGAAGGTGAACCAGCTCCCGGCGTCCGAGGAGGCCCGCCTGCGTGAGAAGGCGCAGCCGGTGATCGCCAAGTACACCAAGGAGTTCGGCGAGCCGCTGGTCAAGGACATGTACGCGGAGCTGCAGAAGATCCGCAAGGGCCAGTAGCTGATCGCAAACAGGGCGCCGTCGCTACCAGGCGGCGGCGCTTTTTTTTGCGCCGCCGGCCACGTCTTCGTTGTTTTCGGGACACGTCTATGCGCAAGGATAGGGCCCAGCACCGGGCCGAGTCAGGGCAATCGAAGGGAGAGGCATGAAGAGCATCAACGCGGCGATCTTTCGCGGGATCGAGATCTTGCTGGTTCTTTGCATCAGCCTGATGGCGATCATGGTCTTCGGCAACGTCGTCCTGCGCTATGTCTTCAACTCCGGGATCACCATCTCCGAGGAAGCGTCGCGGATGCTGTTCATCTGGCTGACCTTCCTGGGCGCCATCGTGGCCATGAAGGACAAGGCGCACATCGGCGTCGACACGCTGGTCAAGCACCTGCCGGTGCTGGGCAAGAAGATCTGCGCGATCTTGAGCGACATCCTGGTGCTGGCCTGCTGCGTGCTGTTCTTCAAGGGTTCCTACCATCAGACGGTGATCAACATCAGCGTCAAAGCCCCCGTGACGGAGTTGCCGATGGCCATCATCTACAGCCCGGGCATGGTGTGCAGCGCGCTGATTGGCGTGCTGGTCTTGATCAACCTGTCGCGCGTGATCACCGGCCGCGCCAAGGAAGATGAGCTGATCACCGTCAAGGAATCGGACGAGATGACCACGTTCGAAGCAAAGCAGGCTGAAGAGAAGGCCCGCGCCGAGCGAAACGAGTAGGGAGCTTTACCCACAATGACCGTCACCGTCTTCATCGTCTCGCTGCTGGCCGCCATGGCGCTGGGCATGCCCATCGCGTTCGCCCTGATCGTGTGTGGGGCGGCGATCATGCTTCAGCAGGGCAACTTTGATTCGCAGATCATCGCCCAGAACATGATCAGCGGGGCCGACAGCTTCTCGCTGATGGCCATCCCGTTCTTCATGCTGGCCGGTCAGTTCATGGAGGCGGGCGGCATCTCCAAGCGCATCGTCGGCTTTGCCGACACCGTGGTGGGCCACCTGCGCGGCGGCCTGGGATACGTGGCCGTGTTCGCCGCCGTCATCCTGGCCAGCGTCTCGGGTTCCGCCATCGCCGACACCGCCGCGCTGTCCACGCTGCTGCTGCCCCTGATGGCCAAGGCCGGCTACAACAAGGAGCGCTCCGGAGGCCTCATCGCCTCGGCCGGCATCGTGGCCCCGATGCTGCCGCCCAGCCTGGCGTTCATCGTCTTTGGCGTCACCGCCAACCTGTCGATCACCAAGCTGTTCGTGGCCGGCATCGTCCCTGGTTTGATGATGGGCGGCAGCCTGGTCTTCACCTGGTGGTGGCTGTGCCGCAAGAGCGACCTGCCGATCCAGAAGCGCAAGACGCTGCGCGAGATGATGGCCGCCTTCAAGGGGGCCTTCTGGGCCCTGCTGATGCCGGTGGTGATCGTGGGCGGCCTCAAGTTCGGCATCTTCACGCCGGCCGAGACCGGCGCCGTGGTCGCCTTCCTGTCGCTGGTGGTCGGCATGTTCGTCTACCGCGAGCTGAAGCCGAAGATGCTCTACAACCTGGTCCTGCGCGCCGCCAAGAGCACGGCGGTCGTGATGTTCCTGGTGGCCGCCGCGCTGGTGTCATCATGGCTGATCACCATCGCCGACATCGGCGGCGACGTGGTGACCCTGCTGCACCCCCTGCTGGGCAGCAAGCTGTTGCTGATGCTGGCGGTGACCCTGCTGGTCATCGTCGTCGGAACCGCCATGGACCTGGTCCCGACCGTGCTGATCCTGACGCCCATCCTGATGCCCATGATCAAAGAGGCCGGCATCGATCCCATCTACTTCGGCGTGGTCTTCATCATGAACAACGCCATCGGCCTCATCACCCCACCCGTGGGCACCGTCCTCAACGTCGTCTGCGGCACCGGCGAGATGAGCATGGACGATCTGATGAAGGGCGTCTGGCCGTTCCTGCTGGCCGAGACCATCGTGCTGTTCTTGCTGGTGCTGTTCCCGTTCCTGGTGACGCTGCCGATGAAGTGGCTGCTCTAGCGTCTAGTCATCCAGCACGCCGATGCGGCGGGCTCTTCTCGGAGTCGAAAGCCAGTTCGGTTACGAGGTCGCTCGCCAAGAGACGCCCGCGTCGCGCCTGCTGCGAATCTTCAACGCCTTGACGACTGCCCTCCGCGGCAAGCCGAGCACGCGCGCCATCACTGCGAAAATCTCGCGGGAGGTCGGCTCACGTTTCTCCATTCCCTCGAGTTCCGCCACTAGCTCAACACGTGCCCGCACCTTGGCGCGGATGGCGTCAGCGACCCAAGCGCTTACCGAAGGTGAGCGACCCGCCCGCACTTCCGCCTCGACCAGCCGAGCCAGGTTCTCGTCGATGCTGATGGTGATCCGACGCTGACGCATATCCACAGGATACCGCCGTGTGCGCGGGCGCACAGAGTTTCGGAGTGTCTGTGCGTCGAACGCGGGAAGGGAACGCTTGGCGTCCCGTTGACGGCATTGCTTGCGAGGTGCTACGTGTTTGGTACAGCGATGGGGGGTAGGCATCGTGCCAGGGTCGCCGTTCGTCGGGTCAAGAGTTCCGGTCACATTACCAGGCCAGCCAACGAAGGGTGCGCTGCGCGCCCTGGCGGCGGCGCAGGATCTCGCAGAGCAGAAGAACCCCGGAATCTGGTTCGACAGTTGGTACAACGACCAGCGGGACAATAACCTTGACGGCGTGATCGACGATCCCGGTGAGAAGGGGCCAAAGCACACCGACGGTGCTCACAAGGCCGGGACATACACGGCCAAGGTATCGCTGGTCCCGTCGATGACCACACAGTTCACGCCAGACTGGATGGTGTCGACCATCAACGTGATCTATCGCGTGTGCATCGACATTCCGATCATGTCCTATACGGCAGCCAAGATCCCCGTTTCGACCAATCGCTGGATTCCCAGCTTCTTTGCAGAGTTGAAGCGGATTTCCGGCTGGAAGGTGTGGGACGGCGGCGCAAAGCCGGACACCCTCATGGACGGAGACATCGTCGCCGCCCGCAACACCTCGCACCAGCATGCCGGTCTCGTCGAGACTGGGTGGGCGTGGGACAATGTCATAAACCTGCCGGGACCCACGTCGGCAATGAAGTACGGCGTCTATTATCCGAGCTACCACAACGATATCCGGAGTATCCCGCGCTCGCTGTTCGAAGCCGTGATTGGGATCGACCTTTACGCGCGGTGGATTCGCGAGACGTGACAGGTCGCTGGATGGTGCCGGTCGCGCTGGCGCTGGCTCTCTGCGCCTGTCGGCGACCCACCGGTGGTGGCGCGGCCACCGAGTACGTTGTACCTGCGACGGCTCCAGTGGTTGCTCCGGCGACGCTGGACTCGCGATGCGCGCAAGTGAAACCGTTGGAGGTCGCCCCGCTGACAGTGGAATGGCAGGAGAGCGAGAAATTGCGTCAGCTCACGCTGACGGCGGATGGACGGGTGAAACGCGGCGCGAAGCCTTTCGGACGCTTCGTGGGCGGTTGCTTGGTTGACCCACGGGAAGCAGTTGTCTTTCTCGTCGACTCGACCGGTTCGGTGACCGGTCCCGACAACGCGCGAAAAGGAGCCTTCGTGGCGCGGGGGGCGCTGAAGGTAGAGGGCAAGGCAGTGGCGGTATCCGAAGTCCTGATCGATCCCTCTGGCGACGGATGGGCCGTCGACGACGGGGGCACCGTTTACATCGTGCCGCGCGCCGCCGAAGCCTCCTCCGTGCCGGCACACGTGGAAGGAAATGTGGCGCGTGCTCGACGAGCCGCAATGTTGTTGCTAGAGGCGCGAACGCACGCGGGCGACAGGAAAGATTGAATCGGCCGGTCCGTCGCGCCTGTCTGTTGCCGCCCCGCCAGACCCGAGCGATTCACCGACACCGTTGAAAGAACTCCGAACCATCGAAGCCTTGAAAGCAATTGCCGGAACTGTCCAGTTCACAAGTATTCAGATTGATCGTTTGGAAGCATTGAGTGCAGCCCCCGCCCGGTGTGCAGGTGCTCAGCGTCGGATCCGTGAGCTTGCAGTTCGCATCGCACGCGGTCTTCTGCTTGACCTGAAACTCGATGACCCCGTCACAGTTAAAGTCATAGCTGCCGTCGCCTCGGTTGGTGCCCCCGACGGTAGTGTTCGGGAAGGGCGCGCCGGGGTGGGCGTCGGCGTTCAGGTCGTAGCAGTCGGTCCCGTTGGTCACCCAGCCGGCGGGGCAGGCCGCCATGCAGCCCTGCTGATTCTGGTTCGGGTCGCCGTAGCCGTCGTGATCGCCGTCGAAGTAGCACGTGAGCATCGTCAGGCACTGGTTGTTGGAGCAGCACTTGGGGGCGGCGCACGAGGTGGAATCACACACGCAGCTTCCGGCCGAGCAACGCTGTCCGCTGGAGCAGGCCAGCGCGGTTCCCTTGCAGACGCCGGCCTGGCAGGTGTCGTTCTGTGTGCAGGAATCGTTGTCATTGCATGATCCGCCGGTCTTGGCCGTACTGACGCACATTCCGGTCCCCGACTGGCACTGGCCGACGTGACA
>DATLVT010000875.1:0-2866 GCA_035577105.1 Polyangia bacterium | reverse complement strand
GATCGTCGTCTATCGCATCTCGCACGAGGAGCCCAAGCCGCTGGGGCCGGCCTGGGGCCCCGGGCTGGCGTCGGTGATCATGCGCGCGCTGGCCAAGGATCCGGCGCGCCGGTTTGCCACGACGGACGAATTCGCGGCGGCGTTGCGGGTCGCCGTGGAGTCCGATCGCCTGCTGCGCACGACGTCGCCGTCCAGCACCCGGGCGACGCAACGACATCCGTCGCAGGATGCGCTGCCGCCGCTGGGGCCCGAGACCCGCGAGCGCCATGCGGCCACCAGCCATCGCTGGACGGTGGTGGGCGGAGTCAGCGTCGGGTTGGCTCTGGCCGGCGTGCTGGCCGTGCCGCTGATGCGCCGGCCCCTTCGTCATGAGGGGACCGCGGCCACCGCGGGGGCGGCGCCCGGCAACGAGCCGGCCGCCGCGGCCACCGTCCGCGCGGCGAGCGTTCCCGCGGCGGTTCCAGAAAAATCTCCGCCGGTGACTGACGAGACACCGCCGACGCCGACGGAAGCACACGCCGCCACGGCCCGCCCGACCGCCGTGGCCAGCGTGCCGCCATCGCCGCACGAGCGGCGAAACGCGGCGCGGGCACGCACCGTCCTCACGAAAAAAACCGGGGCCGCGGCTGCCACCTCGGCGTCGCTGACACCGACGGAAGATCCGCCGGCCTCGGGTCCGGACGGTGGCACAGCGGCGGCGAACGGCAGCAAGGCAGCCGGAACATCAACCCGCGGCAGCAAGCTGGGGAGTCTGATTGACAGGCTGTGAACAGCGGGCACGGTCGCGTGGCGGTCGGGGATACGATGCCGGAACTCTTCTGGCGATCGTCGCCGCGCTGACCGCGGTGGCAGCGCCCGCGGTCGTTCGCGCGCAGAGCGTCGGTGACGACGATGGCCGCAGGCGAGCACAGGCGCACCTCAGTCGCGGCAACGATCTGTTCACCAGCGACAAGTTTCAAGAAGCCCTTGTCGAATTTCAGGCCGCCTACGCGGCGTTCCCCAGCCCCAAGTTGCATTTCAACATGGGCCAGTGCCAGCGCGCCCTGGGCCATCTTCAGGACGCGCTGGAAGAGTTTCGCCGCTTCGTCGACGAAGCCCGTGACGTCTCGCCCGACCTGCGTCGAGAGGCAGAACGCTATATCTCTGAATTGCAGGAAGCCAAAGATGGCCAGGCGCGGCCGGTGGTGTCAGCGGCGCCGCTGACCAACCCATCGCCGACCGCGGCCAGCCTGACGCCGACGCCGGTGGTCGCTGCCGCGGCGCCATCATCACCGCCGCCATCTCTGATCGCGCCCCCCAGTGCGCGGGCAGCGAACGAAGCCGACGCTGATCGGCCGCTGCACAAACGCTGGTGGTTCTGGGCCACGATCGGCATCGTGGTGGCCGGGGCGGCGGTGGGTGTCGTTCTGCTGACACGGCCACACGACCCGGACTGCGGCCTCCAGACCTGCCTGAAATGAGCGGCAAAACCCCGGCGGGGGGTGCCGGGTCTTCTGTTCGTTAGTGGGCCACGACGGCCTTCATTGAAAGGAACAGGAGATAGTCATGAATACCCCATCCCCCACCCCGTCCAATACGTCACCAGGGACCACGTTCTGGCGGTTTTCCCGCCGGGCGGCGCTGCTGCTGGCGGCGCCGCTGATCCTCCTGGGAGGCATCTCCCTGAACGCGGTCGCGCACGAAGGCGGCCCCGGCATGCACTTCCAGGGTCACGGTGAGCATCGCTTCCGTCACCTGCTGGAGGTGGCCGGCGCCACCGACGCCCAGAAGGCGCAGATCAAGGCGACCTGGCAAGCCCTGCGGCCGCAGCTGCGCGCTGTCGCCGAGGAGCACGCCAAGGTGCGCCAGAGCATCCGCCAGGCGCTGACGGCCCCCAGCATCGACGCGGCGGCCATCGAGAAGCTGCGGCGCGATGGCGTGCAGCTGGCAGACAAGCGATCGGCGTTGATAACCCAGGGCATGGTGTCCTCGGCCCAGGTGCTGACCCCGGAGCAGCGACAGAAGATCGCGGACGAGATCCAGAAACATGCCGCGGACGCCGGCCAGCACCACGCCCCGGGCGAGGGCCCGTTCTGATCGCGTCGAAAGCTCGCGGAATTTCAGGTCAACCCCCGTGGAACGAAGGCGGCTTTGCCGCCGGAGTTCCATCGCGGGAGGTCTGGAACCCTTTCAGGGTTCCAGATCAGATACCCGCCCGTGCTAGCCTTGGGCGCCGGTCGGGCATGAACGTTCTCGGAGCCTTCGCCTCACTATGTGGATAGTCCGCCTCGCCCTTCGGCGGCCGTACACGTTCGTCGTGATGGCGATGCTGATCGTCATCATGGGCGTGCTGAGCATCGTCCGGATGCCGGCGGACATCTTCCCCGACATCGACATCCCGGTCATCTCGGTGGTCTGGAACTATGGCGGTCTTTCACCGGAGGAGATGGAGCGACGGATCGTCTCCAATTTTGAACGGGGGCTGACCACCACCGTCAACGACATCGAGCACATCGAGAGTCAATCGCTGACCGGCGTCGCGGTCATCAAGGTCTTCTTTCAACAGGGCGCGGCCCTGGAGGCGGCGACGGCCCAGATCACCGCCATCGCGCAGACCGCCGTCCGCCAGATGCCGCCCGGCACCAGCCCCCCGCTGGTGATCCGGTACAGCGCCTCGAACGTGCCCATCATGCAGGCGGCGCTGGAGAGCGAGACGCTGAGCGAGCAGCAGCTGTTCGATTACGGCGTGAACTTCATCCGCTCCGATCTGTCCACCATTCCCGGGGCGCAGATCCCGTGGCCCTACGGCGGCAAGCAGCGGCAGATCATGATCGACATCGATCCGCCGCGCCTGTTCGCCTGGGGCCTGTCGGCGCGCGACGTGTCC
>DATLVT010000874.1:0-2081 GCA_035577105.1 Polyangia bacterium | reverse complement strand
GCGGATCGACCCACAGGGCCGTCACCCGCAACGTGCCCGACGGGGCGAGATCCGGGGTGGTGGTGCCGGAGACGGAGAAGATCGGCTGACGGACCACATCGGCTGGCACGAGCGGATCACCGCAGCCGGCCGCCGACAGGGCGATCAGGCAGACCAGGGCGGCGGCGGACGCGCGCGCGGTTCCCGTCAAAAGTAGACTCCGGCGCCCGCCCACAGCCGCGCGGCGAATCGCGCGCGCAGCTGGTCTCCGCCGTCGGCCTGGCGCTCGCGCAGCAGGTAGAGGGGGGCGGTGACGTCGGCGCGCAGGCAGAAGCGCGCGCCGATCGGCAGTTCGACCAGCGCGGTGGGGCCCAGGGAAGCCGCAAAGGACAGGCCGCCGCGCGAGGCGCCGTCGAAACGCTGGGAGAACCCGGCGCCTCCCGCCTCGACGCCCGCGGCCAGGGTGACATGGCGAAAATCGCGGGCGCGCAGCGCCGCCACGCTGACCAGGACATCGGTGGTCGCCGCGCTGGTGGCGGTGCCTGGTGATCCCGCCAGCTCGGCGCGCTCGGCGCCGACGCGCAGCTCGACGGAGGCGACGTGCGAGTCGAGCCTGCCGACGAGGGCCGCGCTCATGGCCGGGCCCAGGCCCGCCACGTCGCTGCGTCCGCCGGCCAGGAGCGCGACGCTGAAGGCTTTGGGGAGAATGACACCGCCCTTGCGTACCACGCGACCGAAGGCGACGCGACGGGCGGGGACGCCGCTCATGGTGACCGGCCCGGCGTTGGAATGGATGTCCACCTCGGCGATCTCCAGCTGGTCGTTGAGACGGTTCGCCACCTCGTACCGGCCGGGCTCCAGCGCGATGCGCTCGCGCCCGTGACTGACGATCTCCATGACCACAGGATCGCCGCTGCGTCGCACGAAGAAGCGGCCCGGCTGGTCGAACGCCAGCTGCCCAAAGCCGGTCCCGGCCGCGCCCGGGCGGGTCAGCACCAGATCCTGCTGGCCCAGCAGATCGAAGCGATAGGTCGGATGCTGCGGTCCCGCGGCGCTGCCGACCGTGGCGGCCAGCGTGCGCCGCGATGAAAAATTGAACGACTCGCCCAGCGACACGCGCCCATCCTGGTTGGTGTCGGCGCCGCCCAGCAGGCCGACCAGGAAATAGTGGGTGAAGAAAGACGAGCCGATCTCGTCTGACTCCTGGGCCAGCTCGGCGTCGTCGGTGGACGCCAGGATGGCCAGACCGCTGGGCAGACCTTCGTCGGGCTGCACGGCGAAGGGCACGGCGGGACGCCCGCCCTTGACGCGCGTGATGGCGCCCGACTGGCAGGCGTCGACCACGATGACCCGTGCCGCGGCCGGCAGCGCCAGAACGGCGGCCTTGAGCTCGACCAGCGGGAACGACTCGGGTCCGACGTGCAGAACCTCGGCGTCGGCGTGCCCCGAATAGTAGAGGAACACCAGGTGCTCGCCTGGCGCGGAGCGCAGCCGCTGGTCGACGGTCGCCAGTTCCTGGCGGATGTCGGCGATGGAGCCGCCGCGCAGCAGGAAAGTCGCGTCGGGCGCAAAGCCACCGAGGCGTGTCAACACGGTTGCCAGACGGGTCGCATCGGACTCCGCATAGCGAAGCTTGACGTCTCCGGGGTGTCCGGCGTCGTTGGCGATGATCAACGCCACCCGCGTGGCCTCCGCCCGCGCCGTCGAGGCATGGGCCAGCGTCAGCCCGATCAGCGCCGACCCGATGGCGACCAGGCGTCCGCGCGCGCGTCGCTTCAAGGCGCGGGAGCCTTGGTGATCAAGACGGACGCCTGCCGGCACGGCAGCGGCAGCTCACCAACTTTTTCGGGACGGCCCCCCGCCGCCGCCAGGGCGCGCGCGGCGACCGCCCGCGCCTGGTCGGGCGCGATGGCCTTCGCGCACGAGAGGGCGACGATGCGCTCGGTGCCGGCAGTGGTGTCGGCCACCACCGCCTCGGGCAAGAGAGTCTTTCCCGCCAGGGTGAGGCGCGCGCTGGGCTGTCCCTGCGGCGCGTACACCGAAACCGACGGTCGTTGGTCGAGGCCCAGCACGACAACGAAGCCCGTCTCCGCTTGCGCCAG
>DATLVT010000873.1:0-7192 GCA_035577105.1 Polyangia bacterium | reverse complement strand
CGCGTCCCCAGGGTCAGCGCCGCCAGCGCCGATTGCACGTCGGAGTCGCCGACAGCGACGGCGCCCAGGCTGCCGCCGGGCGCGGGCCCGTCGAGATCGCAGACCACCAGATCCTCTTTCAGCTCGGCGCCGCGGGCGATGACGGCGCCGCTGCCGTCGAAGACCAGGCTGGCGCCGTCGAAGACCAGATCGTCCTGTCCGCCCACCTGGTTGACGTAGACCAGCGGGCGCCGCCAGCGCCGCGCCGTCGCCGCCAGCATGCGCGGGCGCAGGTGGCGTTTGTCCATGGTGTAGGGCGACGCCGAGATATTGACGATGATCTCGGCGCCGTCGGCGACCAGCGCCTGGACGGGATCGCCCCGATAGAGACGCTGCGGCCAGAAATCAGCGTCGTTCCAGATGTCCTCGCAGATGGAGATGCCCAGGCGCCGCCCCCGAAAGGGCGTGGCCGCCACCATCGTCGCCGGCTGGAAATAGCGCCATTCATCGAAGACGTCATACGTCGGCAGCAGCGACTTGCGCGTGATCGACACGATCGCGCCGCCGTCGATCAGGGCGGCGGCGTTGGCCACCCGGCGCCCCTCCGTGACGTTGGGCAGCGGCTCGGGAAATCCCACCAGCACGGCGGTGTGGGTCCCCCGATCACCGAGGCGGGCCAACAGCGTGCGCAGCGCGGCCGCCGACGCGTCCAGGAAGGCCGGGCGTTCCAGCAGATCCTTGGGCGGATAGCCGGACAGCGCCAGCTCGGGCAGCACCAGCAGGTCGGCGCCGCGCTGTTCGGCAGCGTCCAGGGCCGCTTCCACCAGGCGCAAGTTTCCGGCAAAGTCGCCGATGGTTGGATTGATTTGTCCCAGCGCGACGATCACGCTGCGACTTTACCCGACCGGCGCGGCGCCGGTGGATCCGGCGTGATAAAATGAGAGCGAATGTCCAGCGCTGGTGAGGTGGCGGCGGTGATCGCACCGCCGCCGGGCTCCGACGTCATCCGTTCCCTGACGCGCCCCCTTGATGTTCCGCGCGAAAATCGCATCTACGTCAACCGCAACCTCCGCCTCGATCGCATCGAGATGGTGGGCTTTGACATGGATTACACGCTGGCCCTGTACAACCAGGCCCGCATCGAAGAGCTGTCGATGCGGGCGACGTTGCACAAGCTGGTGACGGCGAAGGGCTATCCGGACGCCATCCGCAGCCTGGAATACGATCCGATGCTGGCCATCCGCGGCCTGGTCGTCGACCGCGAAAACGGCAACATCTTCAAGCCGGACCGCTATGGCTTCCCGGGCCGGGCCCGCCACGGCCTGGCGTCCATCGACAGGGCCAAGGTGTCCGAGCTGTACCAGAGCGAACGAACCCGGCTGTCGAATCGCCGGTACGCCTGGATCGACTCGCTGTTCGCCCTGCCCGAGGCGGTGCTGTACGCCTGCCTGGTCGACTACTTTGACCGCAACCAGCTGCCCAGCCGCCCCGATTACAACACGCTGTGGGAGCACATCCGCGAATGCATCGACCTCGCCCACCGCGACGGATCGATCAAGGCCATCGTCAGCGAAGAGCTGGCCGATTACGTGGTTCGTGATGCCGGGCTGGCCGAGACGCTGCACAAGTTCCGCTCGTCGGGCAAACGCCTCTTTCTGCTGACCAACTCGGCCTGGGACTACACCACGCGCCTCATGGGTCATCTGCTGGACGGGACGCTGGCGGCGTACCCGTCGTGGCGAAACTACTTCGACGTCATCGTGGTCAGCGCCGGCAAGCCGGAGTTCTTCACCGAGGCGCACCCGTTCGCCGATCTCGACGGCGAGGGGTTACCGCTGCTGACCAGCTCGACCGGGCCGTTCTTGCGCGGGCGGGTCTATTCGGGGGGAAACCTGAAGGATTTTCAGACGCGCGCCCGGGCCAGCGGCGATCGGGTGCTGTTCGTGGGCGACCACATCTACGGCGACATGCTGCGCTCGCGAAAGTCGTCGAACTGGCGCACCGCCATGGTCCTGCAAGAGCTGGAGCACGAGATCGCGGTGTACGACCGCCAGCGCAAGGATCTGAACCAGCTGGATCAGCTGGACAGCCAGCTGGTGCAGCTGGACGCCGAGCTGAACGAGCGGCAGAGCGCCATGCGCTCGCTGCAAAAGCTGGCCGACCAGGGTGACGCCGCCACCCAGGCGTCGCTGGGGGAGGCCAAGCGCGTCGTCAAGGAGGAGATAGAACGGCTGCGCAAGGACCTGCGCGCCGCCGGCGTTTCACACCACAAGGTCGAAGACGCAATCGACAACGTGTTCAACCCCTACTGGGGCCCGCTGTTTCGCGAAGGCTACGAGATCAGCAAGTTCGGAGAGCAGGTGGAAGCCTACGCCTGCGTCTATACCAGCCGCGTCTCGAACTTCCGCTTCTACTCGCCGATGCAATACTTCCGCGGCCCGCGCGACAGGATGCCGCACGAACGCTAGCGTGGCTGGCTATAGGTCATCGAAATCGTCGGGCGTCCGATAAAGCTCCGCTTCGCGGGCAAAGAAATCGAGATCCACGGCGGTGAATTCGGCGGGGGTACCGCGGCGGTGGGGCGGTCTTGGTGACGGGCCTTCGTCTGGCTTGAACCCGAACCGCAGCAGCAGCGTGACCAGCCCCGTCAGAAACATTCTGTCAGTGAGCTAAAGCGAAAGTCGTGCCTGCAAGAACACCCGTTCTTGAGGCGAAAGGACCTCCGGCCTGTTCCAGAACGTTCACCGTCTGTCCCGCTCCGAACAGGTGTCATTGGACCAGGCGAACCTTCTTCGTATTGTAACCGAAGCTGGCGCAGCCGGTGGGCCCGGTGCTGGTGCCGGCGCAGTCAATGTAGATGTCAATCGAGGCGGTGTTTCCATCGACTCGGTTCTGGCCCAGCAGCACGACCCTCACAAAACCCACCACCGCTTGCGTTTGATTCATCGGGGTCTGGGGAATGTTGATGACCGGGATCTGGTAGCGAGCGCAGCCAGCGTACGGGGCGGCGGCGACCGGGCAAATCAGAGGGTCAAAGGAATCGTAGGCCTGCTGCGGGAGAACGCCATTCGTCAACTGGATGACGTCACCGACGGTGACAGGCAAGTCGGAGGCATCAGGCGTGGCCGCGCAATGCTGGACGAGCGCGTTCTGATCCTGGATGTCTTTAAAATTGGGTGGATTGTTGGATGGCTGCCTGATGTCGGCAAAGGCCACCAGCTTGCCTTGGCCAAAGTTGAAACCCATCGTTATTTTCGTCCCGCAGGCGGTGGCGCCGCCGGCGTCAAGGAGCGACCAGGCCGGAACAGCCAGTGGCAACGTACAGCCCGTGACCGAACAGGGACCGCCGCCGACGGAGACGGCGCTGGTGGCCACCCGCATGTTGCCGTTGGGTCCAAAGAATCCCCCGAGAATAACGCCGAGCGATGAGTTGTGACCGCTCTGTCCATCGGCGCCGCCGCCAACCTTGAGCGCGTTGAAATACTGCGGGGTCGCGGCTTGATCCAGAAAGATGGCGCTGTCGCCGATGGTGACCGATTGTCCGAAAGGGAAAAAGGCCTTGGTGGTTGCGTTCCAGTATCCGGGCACGACGTCCGAGCTGTTGAGGGCCACGGTATACTTGTCCACCGCGTGCTGGACGGCGGCGTACATGCCCACGCTCTTCGCGTTCGTGATCCCCGCGGTGGTGCCGTCAAAAGAGAGCGCGCCGGCCAGCGAGCCGCTGTCGAAGGAGGCTTGCAGCTCCGTTCGGGCGCTGACCTTGTGACCGATGTTGAGGGACAGGGCGATCATGCCGCCCAGGGCAATGAGGACGATGGCCGCCAGGATGGCGATGGCGCCTCGTTGCTTCCGCGCCTCGCGTGTCAATGGCGCCTTCATTGCCAGCGCATGACGCCGTGAGCGTAGATCTTGTTGGGGACGATGCCGTTCATGAAGCCGGTCAGGCTGACAAAGGGGTACTGGACGACAACGTCAATCATCGACGTCGCGGTACCGCTGACCATGGGCGTCGGATTGGTGGTGGTGATGCAACCGGTGCCGCCCGACGGGCGACAGGTGATCCCATAGTTCTGCATATAGGTGGCGGTCGCGCTGAGGGCGCTGGCCAGGGCTGTTCCAGAACCCTTCGTGGGATCCGTCAGCGTGCCGGCGCGCGCTCCTTCTCGAGCGGCGTTGGCCACCACCTGCTGGGAATAGAAGAAATAGCCGAAATCGAGGCCGCCCATCACCAGCGTCATGAAGAGCATGAGGACCAGCGCGAACTCGACGGCGGCCGCACCCCGCTCCGGCGCGCGGCCGGATAGTTTCGCATGTAGGCGCTTCATGCCGATCCCGCATGGCATCGGCGGAAGTCGCCACTCCCTGAAGTCCTCCCCTCAAAGTCGGCAATAACCGCTAATAACGGCCCGCCGGGGGGGAGGTTACGCTATGGCGCGCAGGCCTTCGGGGTCGGCCAGGATGACCTTGCGGCCTTCGGTCTGGATGAGGCCCTTGCGCTTGAACTGCGACAGCGTCAGCGAGACGGTCTCCCGCGTCGAACCGATGAGGTTGGCCATCTCCTGGTGGGTGATCTTGAGGCCGACCACCGTGCCGCGCTGGTCGGCGATGCCGTGCTCGACGCCCAGGGTCAGAAGCAGCTCGGCCAGCTTGGAGCCGACGTCCTTGAAGATCAGTTGCTCGACGCGGGTCTCCAGGTCCTTGCGGCGAGCGATCAGCGCCCTGGTGAAGCGATAGGCCGCTAACCCGTTTGTGCGCAGTAATTGGTCAAGCAGCTCACGGTCCACCTCGACGGTGAGCGAGGGATCCATGGCCTCGGCCATCTCCTCGCGCGGGCCGCCGTCCAGCAGGCAGGGCTCGCCGAAGAAGTCGCCCTCCGATCGGTAGGCCAGCGTCAATTCTTTCCCGTCGCGGGTGACCTTGGAGATCTTGATCCTCCCCGAGGACAGAAAGTGAACGCCCTGGGCGCGGTCGCCGGGCAGATAGATCACCTGGCGGGGGCGGAAGGTCCCCACCTTCACGTTGGGGATCAGCTGCTGCAGGATCTCCGCCGAGATGTCGGCGAGAACGTCGCATTTTCTCAGCAAGCCCAACGCGCGTTTTTCGTCAGCAGTTCCCATAGTTCCCTCGTGTCCTTCTAGCAATCAACGCCGCTGCGGACAAGGAAAACTCGGTGAAGTGGGCTACATTGGACGGACGGCAACCGGGCGCGGGCTTGACCGTCGCACCAGGACGCCCCCCAGCGTCAAGACCAGGGTGGCCACCACGAACAGGCCAACCTGGGCCGGGGTCTTCATGTTGGTGGTGGCGTCGTCCCAGTGCCGGTGGGCGAGCACGATCAGGCAGCCGTTGTTCAGCATGTGCGCCAGCATGGCGGGCAGGATCGAGCCGCTCTCCAGGGCGATGAGGGACAGCACGACGCCCAGGATGCTGGTCGGGAGCAGGCGCCAGACGTCGACGTGGTAAAGGCCGAACAGAAGGCCGGTCAGCACCGCGGAGGCCAGGGGCGAGAATCGCGCCGCCAGACCGCGCAGGATGGGGCCGCGAAACAGCGCCTCCTCGCAGATGGCCGGCGTCACCGCCATCAGCAGCAAGGTCGTGGCGATCCCACGGGACTGATCCACGGGGACGACCGCGCGCCGGAGCTGTTCGACGACTTCGTTGGGGGCCGGGGCGATCCAGGTGCTCAGCGTTCCCACCACCGCCCACGCGGACACACCGATGAGCGACGCTCCCAGCAGGGCGCGCGGCGTCGGGCGGCGCAAGACCAGCACGTCCCGCAAGGGCAGGGACATCGCCCGCGCATAGACCACCACCAACCCCAGCATGCCCGCCCATTCCGAGATGAGGAGCCCGGAGACCAGGCTGCGCTTTTGCAACGGGATGAACACGAAGAACAGCAGGATGAAGGCGACCGCGAACACGGCGATGGCGTGTCCCGCCCCCTGCGCGGGGGGCGCGCTGCTCGCCACGCCGCCAGACGCCAGCGACGGGGTTTTCGCGTCGAACAGCAGCCGTCTCAGCCAGGCCGACAGCGACAGCCGACCATCATCGGAGTAGAGCAGTCGTTCCGAATCGTAAAGGCGTGCCGCCAGGGTCAAGGCCAGCCAGCCATAAAGCAGCGTCGACAGAATCACCGTGGCGGCGCTGGCGACGTGGGCCTGCCCCAGGACCAGATCACGGGCCAGCAGCGTGACGTTGACGGCCGGGATCAGGGCCACCGCGCCGTGCAGCTGGTAATCACCCAGGCCGGCGATCAGCGACGGGGTGAAGCAGAGGAAGTAGACCGGCGTCAGGAGGTTCTGCGCCTCCTTGAACCCGCGGGCCATGGCCCCCACGGCGATCATCACCGACGCGAACAGAAAGGCCGAGGGGATGACCATCAGCATGGTCGCGCCGGCCCGCGTCCAGGGGATGGTGGCGCCCAGGGTCTGTTTGCCGCCGAGGAGGTGAATTCCCTCCAGCATGGTCACCGACATCGAGGCGATGTTCAGCATGCCGGTGATCGACGCCAGCGTGGCCACCGCCAGCACCTTGCCCAGCAACAGGTCCATGCGATCGACGGGCGAAGAGAGGATGGTCTCCAGCGTGCCGCGCTCGCGCTCGCCCGCGGTGATGTCGATGGCGGGATAGAACGCGCCCAGCATCACCATCACCACCACCACCAGGGGCAGGATCTTGGACAGGATGTACCCGCCCACCTTGGCCTGGGGCGCCACGCTGCTGGGCTGCATGGCGAAGGCGGGCGTGCAATTGGGCGGCTGCAGGCTGGCGACCAGACGTTCCAGGCGCTCGCGCGCCCGCGTCGACGGGTCGCGGGTCTCGTCGTAAACGACGTGCAAGACGCCCGGCTGCACTTCGATCAAGGCGTCCAGCCTCCCCGCCTCCGCGTCAGCGGCGGAGCCGCTGGGCGCCAGGGTGAACTCCCTGGGGTTCGCCGTCATCGCCGCGCGCAGGCGCGTCGCCTCGCCGGCGCCGGCGGCCGCCGCGACGGTGACCGCCACGCGGGACGGAGTCGCCTCGCCACGGGCCTCCTTGCTCGAGATGGCCTGGGCCATGATCAGCGACACCAGCGGATAGACGGCCAGCGGGAACAGGATGATCACCATCAGCGTGCGCCGATCGCGCAGCGTCTCGCGCATCTCCTTGGCGTAGACCAGACCGATGGTGCGCGTGTTCACGAGGGGCGGGCCTCCAGCGCTTCCACCAGCCGCAG
>DATLVT010000872.1:0-15405 GCA_035577105.1 Polyangia bacterium | reverse complement strand
GAGGGCCAGTACTTCCGCGCCGGCGAGCGCTACTGGGGCTGGTTCGAGGAGCTGGCCGCCGACGTCCGCCACGGAGAATTCCGGCGCCCCTTCACGGCGCCGGTGATCGATCGCTACTGGAGTGATAACGCCCCCGATCACCCGGTGATCATGAAGACGCTTTACGGCCTGTCGTGGCGCGCCTTTCACCGCTGCACCTGCACGGGTCCCGCCCGCAGCCTGCACCCCCTGGCCGTGCGCGGCCGTCACGTCACGCTGCCCCTGTTCGCCCGTGAATCGACCGCCTTTCGGTTTCCCGCCATCATTTTTTCGGGTCTGCTGATCGCGCTGGTCTATCTGTTCGCCCGGCAATTCATCCCGCCGCTGCCGTCGGCGGTGGCGGCCATGCTGGCGCTGGCCCAGCCGCACTATTTCTTCCATGCGCCGATCGCCTGCTTCGACGCGCCCATCACCACGCTGGCCTTCGCCGTCGGGTTCGCCTACTGGAAATCGCTGCGCAGCCCGCGCTGGGGCGTGCTGGCCGGCGTGGTGTTCGGCGTCGCCCTGGGCATCAAGCACAACGCCTGGCTCATGCCGATCTTCCTGGCCGGCCACTACCTGTGGATGCGGCGCGGGGACCTGCGCAAGTTCCGCCTGCCGCGCGTCCCGCTGGCGTTCGTGTCCATGGCCCTGCTGGGCCCGGTGATCTTCTTCATGCACTGGCCCTGGCTGTGGCACACGCCGGTGGCGCGCACGCGCCTGTACCTGAACCGGCACCTGCAGCACGAGCATTACAACTTTGAATACCTGGGCAAGAACTGGAACGAACCGCCCACCGACCGAAACGACAAGCTGCTGCGTTCCACGGCGCCGCTGGTCGAGACCGGCCTGACCGTCCCGGTGACCACGCTGGCCCTGTCGCTGTGGGGCGCCGCGCTGCTGCTGCGCCGGCGGCGGCGCGACCCGCTGCTCCCCGACGGGCCGCCTGAAGACGCCGTCAGCACGCGCCCCAGCTGGCTGCGCCCGGGCGCCGACGTCGACCGCGCGCCGGGAGCGTTCATGGCCGTGCAGATCTTCGGACCGCTGGCGGTGCTGTCGGTCCCGTCGACGCCGATCTTCGGCGGCGTGAAGCACTTCCTGACCGCCAACCCGTACATCGCCGTGGCCGCCGGCTTCGGCCTGGCCTGGCTGCTGCGCGCCGTGGCCGCCGCGGTGCCGCCATCCAGGACCGGTCTTGCCCGCGCCCTGCCGGTGGCCCTGGCCCTGGTGGTCACCGCGCCCGCCGTCGCCGAGACGCGCCGGTCATTCCCCGACGGCCTCAGCCACTACAACATGATCGCCGGCGGTTTCGCCGGGGGCGCCTCGCTGGGCATGAACCGGCAGTTCTGGGCGTACAGCGTGCTGCCCATGCTGGACTGGATCAACGCCAACCCTCACCGCACCAACATGTACTGGCACGACGTCATCGGCGACGCGCTTCGCATGTACAAGCGCGAGAGACGCCTGGCCATGGACGCCGGCGATTCGGGCGCCAGCCTGCAAGGCATCCAGCGCTCCAGCCTGGGCCTGCTGTTCTACGAGAAACACTGGGCCCTCTATGAAGGCTGGTTCTGGGACGAGTACCACACCGTCAAGCCGGTCAACGTGCGCACGCGCGAAGGCGTCCCCCTCATCACCGTGTACGAACGGAGCGGCAAGTGAGCACCGGCGAGGCGGCTCCCGACGCGGCACCCCCGGCGCCCGAGACGCCCACGACGACGGAACCGCCCGCGGCGCCGGCCGCGCCGCCGCAGCCCAGATTCGCTGGCTTTCTGCAGACCAGGAAGGCCCTGGTCGTTCTTTACATCATTTTTACGGGGGCTTACCTGGGCGCCTCCGGCGACCGTCTGCGCCGCCATTCCCAGTACAACCACTATGTCTACCTGGCCGAGGGCTGGCTGCACGGGCGGCTGGCCTTGCAAGGGCCGCCCCCCAACGAGAACGACTGGGCCAAGGTCGACGTCCTCAAGCTGAAGGACGGCCGCGAGGTGCACGGCATCTACGGCAGCCGCACCGGCGGGCCCGTCGATCGCTTTTATCCGCTGCGCGGGAAATCCGAGACCATCGCCGAATCGGACATCGTCTCGCGCAGCGCCATCCGTTACGTGTCGTTCCCCCCTTTCCCCGCCGTGCTGATGGCGCCGCTGGTGGCGATCTGGGGCCTCAACTTCAACGACGTCCTGTTCACCGTGCTGTGGGCCGGGATCAATCCTGTCCTGATGTTCCTGCTGCTGGGGAACCTGCGCCGCCGGGGTCTGTCGCGGCGCACGCCCGTCGACGATCTGTGGCTGACCCTGCTCTACGGCGTCGGCTCGGTTTACTACTACTGCGCGGTGCTGGGGCAGGTCTGGTTCACGGCGCTGATCGTGGCCAACACGCTGGCCATCGGTTACGCCTGGGCCTCGCTGGACGCCCAGCGGCCGGCGCTGGCCGGCCTGTGCATCGGGCTGGGGTTCGCCACGCGGCCGCCCATGGAGTTCATGTTCCCGCTGTTCCTGTGGGAGGCCGTGCGCGTGTCGGGGGGCCTGGGCGCCCTTCGCCACGCCGGCGGCTGGCGCGCGCTGCTGCCACGCCTGGTGCGCTTCGGGCTGCCGGTGGCGGCCATCATCGCCGTTCTGGTCTGGCACAACATGGCCCGCTTTCAGCGGCCGCTTACCTTCGGGCACGAGTTCCTGAACGTGCAGTGGCAGGAGCGGATCCAGCGCTGGGGCCTGTTCAACTACCATTTTCTGTCGCGCAACCTGGCCGCCGCCCTGGTGCTGCTGCCGCGGATCATGACCCACTTCCCCTACGTGAAGATCAGCCAGCACGGCATGAGCCTGCTGGTGACGTCTCCCAACCTGGCCTACACGGTGATGCCAGCCGAGCCCAGCCGGCTGAACAAGCCGCTGTGGCTGACCATCGCCGCCACCGCCCTGCCGTCGCTGCTGTACCAGAACTCCGGCTATATCCAGTTCGGCTACCGCTTCAGTCTCGACTACATGATCTTCTTCGTGATGCTGCTGGCCGTGCGGCATCGGCCCCTGTCGCGCGTGTTCAAGTCGCTGGTCGTGGTGGCCTTCCTGATCAACCTCTTTCTGGCCATCACCTTCGACCGCTACATGGAATTCTCGTACGACGACACCTTCTTTCCGCACGGCAACAACTAGCTGCCCGTCGCCGCACATTGACCGGGGGACAGGCGTTGCGCTGCCAACGACGCGCGGCTGGCAGGTGTGTATACGCTGACGAGTATGCAATTACCCGACTGCGTGACCACTATCTCTGGACGCCTCCCCTATTACCTATCCGGCCCCAGGTGCGTCGTGTACCGTCAAACAGCTGGTGGTGGTGTCGGAGATCGGAGGGATGTGCAGTCATGCCTTTGCTCGAAAAATGGAACCCTGAGCCGCCGCGCCGCCGCGAGCCCGGACCAAGCGACACGTGCTAGCGGTCTCGGACAGTCCGTCCGGCGTGACCGATGCCAGCCTCGAGGTGCGACACGCGGAGGCCCTCCTGAAGACGGGGGCCCTGCAGAGCGCCATCTTCAACAGCGCCAATTTCTCCAGCATCGCCACCGACGCCAAGGGGGTCATCCAGATCTTCAACGTCGGCGCTGAGAGAATGATGGGCTTCACCGCCGCCGAGGTGGTGAACAAGATAACCCCGGCCGACATCTCGGACCCCGAGGAACTGATAGCCCGCGCCAAGGCCCTCAGCGTCGAGCTGGGCACGCCGATCGCGCCTGGCTTCGAGGCGCTGGTCTTCAAGGCGTCGCGCGGGATCGAGGACATCTACGAGCTGACCTATTTTCGCAAGGACGGCAGTCGATTTCCGGCGGTCGTGTCGGTCACCGCCCTGCGCGACGCCGAGGACGTGATCATCGGTTATCTCCTGATCGGCACCGACAACACCGCGCGCAAGCAGGTGGAAGAAGAGCGGCAGAAGCTGGACCAGCGGCTGCGCGATCAGCACTTCTATACGCGGTCGCTCATCGAATCCAACATCGATGCGTTGATGGCCACCGATCCGCGCGGGATCATCACCGACGTCAACAAGCAGACCGAAGCGCTGACGGGCTGCACCCGGGACGAGCTGATCGGAGCCCCCTTCAAGAACTACTTCACGGATTCGGGACGAGCCGAGGCCGGCATCAACCGCGTGCTGGCGGAGGGCAAGGTCACCAACTACGAGCTCACCGCTCGCGCCAGGGACGGCAAGCAGACCACGGTCTCTTACAACGCCACCACCTTCCACGATCGGGACCGCCGGCTGCAGGGCGTGTTCGCCGCCGCGCGCGACGTCACCGAGCTGAAGCGCTACGAGCAGACGCTGCACCAGAAGAACATCGAGCTCGAGTCCTCCAGTCGAATGAAGTCCGAGTTCCTGGCCAACATGTCACACGAACTGAGAACCCCGTTGAACGCCATCATCGGGTTCTCCGAGGTTCTCAGGGACGGTCTTCTGGGCGACATGACCGATCAGCAGCGAGCCTCGATCGGCAACATCTTCAGCAGCGGCATTCACCTGCTCTCGTTGATCAACGACATCCTCGACCTGTCCAAGGTCGAGGCGGGCACGATGATGCTCGACCTCGAGTCGGTCCCGATCTCTTCCCTGCTCATGCACTGCCTGTCCATCGTCCGGGGTAAGGCGGTGGCCCGACACATCCGGCTGGACGTCGACGCCTCCGACGAGCTGGGCGCTTTCCAGGCGGACGCGCGCAAGGTCAAGCAGATCGCCTACAACCTGCTGTCGAACGCGGTCAAGTTCACGGTCGAGGGTGGTCACGTGACGCTCCGGGCACGCCGGGTGCCTCGGGCAGACGTCGGGCAGCTGCCGGGCACCTGGGCCTCCCGAACCTTCCCCCTGGCCGACAACCAATTCGCCGACTTTCTGCAGATCAGCGTCAGCGACAGCGGCATCGGCATCTCCCCCGAAGGCCTGGAACACCTCTTCAAGCCGTTCAGCCAGATCGACAGTGGGTTGGCCCGCAAGTACGAAGGCACCGGGCTGGGGCTGGCCATGGTCAAGCTGCTCGCCGAGCTGCACGGCGGTGTGGTCGCCGTCGAAAGCGCCGTGGGTGAGGGCTCTTGTTTCACCGTCTGGCTGCCGCTGCGCGCTCCCGAGGCCGGCGTCCTCACCTCCATCGCCGTCCTGGCCGCCCCCTTCGTCGAGACCGGAGCCGGAACGCGCACGGCCCTCGTCGTGGAAGACGATCTCAAATCCGCCGATCTGCTCCGACTGCAGCTGGAGGCCGAGGGGTTCAAGGTCCTTCACGCCGAGTCGGCCGAGGCGGCCCTGGTCCTGGCCATCCAGCAACCGCTGTCGTTGATCACCCTGGACATCAGCCTGCCGGTGATGGACGGCTGGGAGCTGCTGGGCCGGCTCAAGCTGATCCCCGCGCTCCGGCGCATTCCCGTCGTCGTCATCTCGATCGTGGCTGACCGCAACAAGGGCTTCGCGCTTGGCGCGGCGGCGGTCATGCAGAAGCCGATCTCCCGGCAGGAGTTCTACCAGTCGCTTTCCGACCTGGGCCTGGTGCCCCCCTCGCAGGGACCCGCCATCAAGGTCCTGGTGGTGGATCAGGACGTCGCCGCGGCGGACCTGATCGCGGTTCATCTGGTGGGCCTGGCCAGCACCGTTCTGCGGGCGCACAGCGGGCGGGAGGCGATCGATACGGCACGTCAGGAACTGCCTGACTTGATCGTGCTCGATCTGATGATGTCCGACGTCAACGGCTTCGATATCGTCAAGGCGCTGAACAAGCACACCGAGACGTCCCGCATTCCGATCCTGGTCGTCACGGCCCAGCACATCACCGCCGACGACCGCGCCACGCTGCACGGGTACGTCGCCACGATCATGGGAAAGGCCGATTTCGATCCGGACCTTTTTGCCGTTGAAGTCCGGCGCGCAACGACCAGACGACACGTGGTGGCCTGACGTGGCAAAGGTCCTGCTGGTCGAAGACAACGCGACCAACATGGCGCTGGCGACGTTGCTGTTGCAGTCGGCCGGGCACACGGTGCTCAGCGCCACCGACGCAGAGGCGGCCCTGACCCTGGCGCGCCACGAGCAACCGGCGCTGATCCTCATGGATATCCAGCTGCCCGGGATGGACGGCCTTCAGGCCACGGCGTTGCTCAAGCAGGATCAGGCGACGCACGGCATTCCCGTGCTGGCCCTCACCGCCCTGGCCATGAAGGGCGACGAGGAGCGCATTCGCGCCGCGGGGTGTGACGGCTACATTGCCAAGCCGATGCGCTATCGGGAATTTCTGGCCACCGTCGCCGCACAGCTGGCCAGCCGATGATTGCCAGGGCCGATACAGCAAGGCGTTCATCGCTGATCCTGGTGGTCGACGACGAGCTGGCGGACAGACAGCTGCTGGACGTCATGCTGACGGCCGAAGGGTTCCTGGTGCTCACCGCTGGCAGCGGTCGGGAAGCGCTGGCCATGATCGCCAGGCAGCCACCTGATCTGATCCTGCTCGACGTCATGATGCCAGACATGGACGGCTATCAGGTGGCGGAGCAACTCAATGCGGCCCGCGGCGCCGTGCCGATCCCGATCATCATGATCACGGTGCTGGACGAGCGGGACGTCATGATGCGCGCCCTGGCGGTGGGCGCCCAGGACTTCCTCACCAAACCCGTGAATCGCCTCGAGCTGTGCATGCGGGTCCGCAACCACCTGCGCCTGAAGGAGTACGCCGACTATCAGCGCAAGTACAGCCAGATGCTTGAACACGAAGTGCAAGAGCAGGTGCGAAAATCCGTCGCCCTTCTGACCGCGTCCGAACATCGATACCGGACCTTGATGGAAAGCGCCAACGACGCCATCGCCTTGCTCACCATGGACGGGGTGGTTCGGGAGATGAACCACCGCTGGGCCGAGATCGCCGGTGTCGCTCGCGAGCAGCTCATCGGCCGTCACGCACGCGACTTCTGGCCCAGCGGGGACTTGACCGCGCCCATGTCCGCCCCGATCAAGATCGGCAAGGCAGATGGGTCAAGCCTGGTCATGGAGTTCTCGCACGCCGCCGTCGATGTCGCCGGTGAACACCTGGTGCTGACCATCGGCCGCGACGTCACAGAGCAGCGGCAGCTTGAGGAACAGCTGCGCCAGGCGCAAAAGATGGAAGTCGTCGGTCAACTGGCGGGCGGGATCGCCCACGACTTCAACAACATCCTCACGGCAATTCTGGGGTTTGCCGAGCTGCTGCTGACGGACCTGCCGGCCGAACATGCCGGGCGCACCGACGTCTTCGAGATCAAGGCCGCGGGAGAGCGCGCCGCCGGGCTGACCCATCAGCTGCTGGCGTTCAGCCGCAAGCAGATCCTGCAGAGCAACGTGCTGGACATCAACGGCGTGATCGTCGGCATGGAGCCGATGCTGAGGCGGCTCATCGCGGCCCACATCGAGCTGGTCTTGTTTCTGCACCCCGCCGTGGGAGCCATCAAGATCGATCCGACCCAGCTCGAGCAGATCGTCATCAATTTGCTGGTCAACGCCGCCGATGCCATGCCGCGCGGTGGAAAGCTCACGATCGAGACGGCGAACGTCCGGCTGGACGAGAACTATATAAAGCATCACCTGCCGATCGCGCCGGGGGATTACGTCATGCTGGCCGTCAGCGACACCGGTGTCGGCATGGACGCGACGATCAGCGGCCGGGTCTTCGAGCCCTTCTTCACCACCAAGGAAGTCGGGAAAGGGACGGGGCTTGGTCTCTCCACCGTCTATGGAATCGTCAAGCAGAGCGGCGGAGACATCTGGGTCTACAGCGAACCCGGCCACGGTGCGGTCTTCAAGATCTATCTGCCCGAGGTCGGGGGGGTGACCTCGGCGGTGGTGAAGGCAGTCGCTGCCCAGGGGAGCGTGCGCCGGGGTTCCGAGACGGTCCTGCTGGTCGAGGACGATGAGGCCGTGCGCCGGTTGGCCCGTTTGATCCTGGAGCGGGCAGGCTACCGCGTGGTGGAAGCGGCGAATCCCAAGGAGGGTCTGCGCGTCGCCAATGACTGTCACGGTGTGATCGACTTGCTGCTGAGCGACCTTTTCATGCCCGAGTCTGATGGACTGCCTTTGATCGAGCGGCTGTCGAAGGTGCGCCCGGGGGTCCGCGTGCTTTACATGTCGGGGTATGCGGATGAAGCGGTCGTTCGCCAGGGCATGATCGCCGAGGGAACACCTTTTCTCCAGAAGCCGTTCACCCCGATCGCGCTCACCTCCAAGGTTCGCGACGTGCTCGATTCTCCGCGGTTCTTGACGGTCAGCGCTGCGCCGTTCGTCCCGCAGCGGGCAGAGTGACCGTGAAGGTCGAGCCGGCCCCCTGCTGGGACGTGAACGACACGGTGCCGTCCAGCAGCGCAACCAGGTCGCGGACGGCGGCCAGGCCAAGCCCGATGCCGGGCGTGGTCTTGTTCATGACCGGCTCGCCGGACTCGAATGGCTCAAAGATTCGCGTGCCATTCAGGGGATCGATGCCTTGCCCGCTGTCGCGCACGGTGAATACCACGCCGCCGCTGATGAACGCGCGCACCTGCAAGGATCCAGCGTCCGTGTACTTGATGGCGTTGCTGATCAGGTTTCTGAGGATGATGCGCACGATATGGGCGTCGATGGTCGCTGCCTTGGCCTCATCGGAAACCTCGATATCGATGCGCAGCCCCTTGCTGACGATCCGGGCCTCGACCTCCGATAACAGTCCGGCGATCAGGGCGAACAGGTCGGTACGTTCCGGACGAAGCTCGATGCGACCCGAATGGATCTCGGTGTAATCGATCACGCCATCAACGATCGAGGTGAGTCGCTCGAGAGCGCCTGCCACCCGCGGCAGGCCGGTGGCGGAGGCGGCCACACCGGGACCCGCCTTCAGGCGCCGCTCCCAGATATCCACCGCCATGCGCAGGACCGTCAGAGGCGTCCGCAGTTCGTGTGAGACCATGGCCAGGAACGCGCCTTTGGCCTGATTGGCCTTTTCCGCCCGCGCGTGGGCAAGTTTGGTCATCTCCAGCGCCGACTGCAACGCTTCCCGCCGCGCGGACACCTCGGCGACAAGGGCACCGATGTCGCGCTCGCGGCTCTGAAGCTCTTGCTGCAAAAGGTGGCGGGCGTGTCGAATGCGCAGCAGATTGGCGATTCGTACCCGCAGTTCCGGGGTGGAAAACGGTTTGTTCAGAAAGTCCTGAGCACCGTTCTTCAGAAGCTCGACGCGCAGGTCTTCATCCCGCTGTCCGGTCAGAACGATCACCGGCACGTCCTCCAGGGACCTTTCTTGCTGCAACCGCCGCAGCATCTCTTGCCCGCTCATTCGTGGCATGTTGACGTCGGTCAAGATCAGATCGGGCGGCGACGTGAGGGCCAGCCGCAGCCCTTGCTCACCGTCGCTGGCGACCACCAAGTCATAGGTATCGGCCAGCGCCGCATCCACCAACCGCAGGACGGAAGGCTCATCGTCGATGACGAGCAGTCGTGGCCTTCGCTCGTCGGGTGTGGCCATGGGGGTCCACTTCTGATTGGCATGCCTTCAGGGCAATGGCACGGACATTCGGTGGGCACCTACCGAGAGACGTCGAAGTATCCGGGACGGCGGGAAATCCCTGACAGTGGAGCGCGGGAATCCCTGACACCAGCGGGACGACGTGCGCTTCACGGCGCCAGGCCCGTGGGCGCCGGCTTATCCGAGGGCTTTTCCGCGGCAGGCGTGAACACCGGCGACGTCGAACCCGGCGTTATCACCGCCGGCGTCGTGAGCGGCGCCGTGCGCACCGCCGGCAGCGTTGCGGGCGCTGTTTCTGTGGCGATCTCCACGTCCTGACGAGCCTTGATCCTCGCCGCCTGCTGGTCCTCGTGCCGCCGTCTGGCCATCAACAGCGCTGTCTCGGCGTCGGTCTGGGCCTTGGTCAAGACACGCCGGGCGTGCGCGGGATCCTTGGGGATGCGCTGCGCGTAGTCGAATCCTGATTTTGCCTCGGCCAGGAGTCGGGCTGCTTCGGGCGGCTCCGTTGCAGCGCCCTCCGCTTCGGCGTCTCGAACCACGTCGGCGAATGCCTGCCTCTGCCCGGGGGAAACAATGGGCGGGGCGGTCGCGCAGCCCCCGAACGCCACCAGACAGATAAGCAAACTTATTTTCATGGCCGGCGTCACTTCAAGTGTCGTGCCAGCGTTGCCAGCCTCGGGTTCACGCCACTTGAGCGGCCCGTTCACTTTTTGCGATTCGCCGCCCGGTAACCAACCGTCACCAATTGCCGACCGCCCGTCACGAAAGGAGCCCGCCAGGCAAGTCTTGCCCGTCGAGCGCCGCTATTCCCAGCCAGGAGGCGCCGCTCTGCCGCGCACCCTCACCGGTGGCCCCGGAAATGGAAGCCGCCGCCGCCCCCCGAAGGGACGCTGGGGCGGAACGGAGCGGAGTATGGACGCGCACCGCCACCAGGCATCGGCGAGCCGTGCCACCCGCCTCCCGCCGGCGCGCCTCCCCAGCCAGAGCCGGTTGAACGCAACGGTGAGGACGTGGCGGGCGCCGAAGGTGGAGTTCCGCGCCAGCCGCCGCCGCCACTACCCAGCGCGCCGCCTGCCACCGCCTGCGGCGATCCCCGCCATCCGCCGGCAGGTGCCGGCACGCTGCGGATGGGTGGCGCCACGCCGTATCCACCGCCGCGGTAAAAACGTCCGCCGCCGTAATAGCGCGGGTAATAGGACCGGTAATAGAACGAGTAGTACGGCCAGTACGCCCAGAAGAAGGGATCATAGGGCCCGTACCAGTAATTCCAGGGGCCGACCACGGTGAAGTACGGCGACCACGGCTGCCACAGGTGATAGTGACCGCCCATCATGAAACACCAGCCGCCACCGTAGGTGTCCTGGACCGGGTGCGCGCCGTAATAGCTGTACGTCTGGCCGCCGTAGCCAAAATCGCGCGGGTCGCCGATGAAATAGTAACAGCCGTCCTTGAACGTGAAGAGGCGCAGATCGATCGGCGCATAGTTGTGGATGTGCGTCCCTTGGGCGTCGTCAAACGCCGGACCGCCCTCGACCCGGGTGTCGACCGGGTGAGGACCGGCATAACAGTAACCGCCCGTCGGGTAGGGGACCGGTTGCGCCTCGACGTAGGGAGGGATGGGACTCTCGGCGCCCGCCTGGCCTTGCTGGGCCGCGGCTGCCGGATCGGCGAACTCGTCAGCGCGCGCAGCGCCAGCCCCGGCCAAAAGCGTGGCCGCCAGAATCGCGCCGGACAGCTTGCTGTTCCACATGACGGTTACTCCCCGGTAGTTCCAACTAGCAACCAGCGCGCCAGCTGGATCACCTTGAATTGCCCGTGAATTCTAGCCGACGTTCGGGTCATCAGAAAGGAACCGTGCCATGCTTTCACAGGTTCATTGCGATGACGCAGCTTTGGCCCTAGTGTCTTTTGTTCCAAGGAGCCTTCCATGTCCATCGAAACACAGCTTGGCGATCTGCTGAAAGACGCGATGCGCGCCAAGGACCCCCGAACGGCCGATTGCATCCGCATGATCAAGACCAAACACATGGAGCGCCGTACGGCTGCCGGCTTCAAGGGACCGCTGGACGACAACCTCTGGCTGGAAGTCATCACCGCCTATCAGAAGCAGCTGCGCAAGGCCCGCGAGGAGTACGTGGCCGTGGGCGTACGGGGCGCCGACGCGCTGCCTCAGATCGACTTCGAGATCGAGTTTTGCGCCCGCTTCTTGCCCAAGGCCGCCAGTGAGGACGAGGTCCGGGCCGCCGTGCGCGAGACCCTGGTGCGCCTGGGTGCCTCCGATCCCAAGCAGGCCGGACGCGTGGTCGGCGAGATCATGAAGGCCAACAAGGGCAAGTTCGAATCGGGCGCGGTCAAGCGCATCGTCGATCAGGAACTGGCGCCCAAGTAGCGGAAATAGCGCGCCGGCCTGACGTCACGCCAGCGCCGCCATGTAATCGACCAGATCGCGCGGCAGCGGGCTCTCGATCGTCATGGACTGGCGCGTGGTGGGATGCGGGAACGTCAGCCGGTGGGCGTGCAGGGCGTGGCGAGGCAGCCCGTCGAATTCGGCCAGCAGCTCGGCGGTCAGCCCTTCGTCGCAGGACCGCATGAACAGCCGCTCGCTGGCGCCGTAAAGTTTGTCGCCCACGATGGGATGGCCGACGCTGGCCAGGTGGACGCGAATCTGGTGCTGGCGGCCGGTCTCGGGCACCGCCTCGCACAGCGCGTGCTGGGCAAATCGCCGCAGCACCCGAAAGCGCGTCACCGCGGGCAGACCGTCGGGCGCGGGGCCCATCATCAGATGCGTCGGTGAATCGAGCAGGCGAATGGGCAGGTCGATGACGCCCTGGTCGTCGGGCTGGCCTTTCACCAGCGCCAGATAGCTCTTGGCCACGGCCCGGCGGGCAAAGGCGCGCTTCAACCAGCTGGCCGCCCGGTGGTGACGCGCCACCAGCAGCACGCCGGAGGTCTCACGATCGATCCGATGCGCGATCTCCATCTTCTCGGCGGGGTATCGCTCGCGCAGGAGCGCGGTCAGGGTGTTCTTCCAGAACTTGGCCGTGGTGTGCATGGGCAGGCCGGCCGGCTTGTCGATGACCAGCACGTCGTCGTCCTGGAACAGCACCTCGAAATGCCGCGGCACCGGCGGCTCGACCGGCGCCGGGCGGTTGAGCATCACGACGTCGCCGGCGTGCACCGCCGAGGCAGGTCGCGCCCGACGGCCATCAGCAAAAATAATTTGGGTCTCGATGATGGATTGAATGCGCGTGCGCGAAAGCCGGCCGATGCGCCGCTTGAGAAAATGGTCGAGGCGCCAGCCTTCGCACTCGCGCGGGACCTGGATGCGCAGCGAGATGATCTCGGGCGCGGGTGCGGGCGTGGGCGCGGCCTCGACCGGCGTCAGCGTCAGCGGCGCCGTCATGTCGGCGGCTTGTTCTGGCTGGCCTCGTCGACCCGCCGCGCCCCTTCCATCAACAGGAAGGCCGTCGAGGCCTGGATGTCGTCGATGCCACCCACGTCGCCCACCAGAAAATCAAATCGCCCGGTATTCCAGGTCAGCGCCGCATAGACGGCCGTCGTCCCCGAACAGGTGTTGGGCGCGTCCATCTCGGCGCGAATGATGCGCCCCTTGCGAATGAACAACCGCGCCGCCGTCTGCGGCTGCTCGAGGAGCAGGATCCCGGTCTTGCGCTCGATTTCCAGAATCATCAGGATGCTGGACAGGCCGATGAGATCCAGCGCGCCCTGCATCGCCGACAGCGGACGCAGTCCCCGCGATGGCTTGTCGGGCAGGCTGCGGCGCGGGTGGGGCGGATCGGTGACAACGCTTTCGCGCAGCCGCGACAGCACAGAATGCAGGCGGCGTTCGAGATCCTCGATGCGAAACGGCTTGGCCAGCTGTTGATCACGGACGGGATCAAAGCCGCGAATGGTGGCGGGATCCTCGTTGGCGCCGGTGAGAAAGATGATCGGCGTGCTGGATTGCTCGGGCATGACGCGCAGCCGTTCCCACCAGGGCCAGCCGTCCACGACCGGCAAGCCCACCGTGGTGATGACCACCTCGGGCAAGACCTTGGAAGCACAGGTCAGCGCGCCCTGGGCGTCGCCAGCCAGGTTCACCAGGTGCCCCCCCTGTCCCAAGACCGTCGCCACCATCCGCTGTATCCAGGGATCGTTGTCGACGATGAGCACCCGGGCTGGACTCACCCTTTGCCTTTCACCCGCGTCGGAACGAAGGCGGCCTTGCCGCCCAAGCTCCATCGCGGGAGGTCTGAAACCCGCTCAGGGTTCAAACCAACCCTGCCTATGGCTCATGCAGGTGAGCCTACTCCTGTTTAGTCTTCGTCGAGCTTACCGTTCCATCGCCAGTTGCCGCGCTCTCGCTCTTCTGCCTTTGGACGCGTCGACTTCTTCTTTTCCGGCCGTTCCCGGCGCGGCGGGGCATCACCCGCTCCCCGGCCCGGGCCGCCCGGACCGCCGCTGAACCGCGGATCGAATCCTGGACCGCCCGGTCCGCCGCCGCCGTAACCGGCGCGAGGGGGACCACCGAAGCCGCTGCGCGGGGGAGGACCGCTGCCCGGCGCGCGCGGGGGGCCAAAGCCTCCGCCGCCACCGGTCCGCGGCGGACCGCCCACGGCCCCCGGTGGCGCCGCACCCGGCACCGCCTTCGGACCAAAGCCGCCGCCACGAGGTGCTGCCCCCGGCACAGGTGGACCGGCGGCACCGCCGGCCGCGGGCGCACCATAGGGAGCACCTGCCGGGCGGGGCGCACCGGGTCCCCCCGGTTTTGCCTGCGCCTCCTCGATGATGATCGAACGCCCTTGGAGCAATCGCCCCGAGAGTTTCTCGATGGACGCCTTGGCGCCCTCGTCGGTCATGGTTTCGACAAATGCGAACCCACGCGGCCGGCCAGTGTCTCGATCAAGCGCAACGCGGACGCTACGCACCTCGATGCCTTCGCCAGCGAACGCGTCACGAAGCTCCTGCTCGTTGACGTTGTACGAAAGATTTCCGATAAAGAGACGAGTACCCATCGAGCTATCCCTGCGGGCCGAGCAGACTGCTATGTGCTCGGGCGATTATTGACGCGATCCCGCAGCTCCTTCCCAGCTTTGAACGTCGGTACGCGGCGGGCGGCAATCTGAATCGCCTCGCCTGTCTGGGGATTGCGGCCCGTGCGGGCCGCCGATTCGCGAACGGCGAACGCGCCAAAGCCGCGCAGATCGATTCGCTCGCCACGCGCCAGGCCCTCGGCCACTGCGTCGATCAAGGAATCAATCGTCGCTTCGACTTGCGGCCGCGGCAGGTTCTTCTGCTGCGCGACCACGTCCACCAGATCAGCCTTCTTCATGGGTTTCGTTTTCTCCTTTAGTTTCCATTCTGTCAACGCGCCAAACGGGAAAATGACATGCGAAGGCCAAGCGCCAGGCCCAAACGGGGGTAAAGATAGTGCCTTCCCTTCCGCAAGGTCAAGGTGCGGCGTCGGTCGCACCCGAAAGGACCATGTCGAAGCTGCGGCGCAGAGCCCAGGCCGCTTCGTTGGCGCTGGCCGCCGCCTTGGCGCGCGCCAGGCCCGTTCCCAGCAGCGTGCGAACGACGGGACAACGACCAGCGCCGATCACGTCCGTGGTGACCGAGCGGACCGCCGCCTCGTAGGTGTGCTGGCAGCCCAGCGCGTCGCCGACGTTGTAAAGGGGCGCCCCCACGGAGATCGCCGCGCCCAGGCGCTCGACGACCAGGGGCAACTCCGGGCAGCGCGTGGACAGCGCGACGCCGCCCCCTGACGTCGCTTCGTCCGGCTCGTCCAGGCGAACCGAATCGACGGCATGGGCCAGCTGATCCGGCCCGGCGGAGGCCAGGACGCGGCGGACCCGCTCGCAGCGGGGACGGGTCTTGAGATCGACCAGCACGCGCTGCACCCG
>DATLVT010000871.1:0-2472 GCA_035577105.1 Polyangia bacterium | reverse complement strand
ATCCGCGAGCTGGAACGGGCGCGACGCGACCTGGAAGAGAACACGCTGGGTTTTGAACGCAGCCTGGTGGCCGCCAACGAGAAGGTGGCGGAGCTGCTGCAGGACAAAGACAAGTCCGGTGAGCGCGAGAAGGCCTTCAAGGCTCGCCTGGACGACGCCCACGAGGAGCTGCGCAAATCGCGCGACGAGATCGAAGCGCTGCGCAAGCGGCTGACCCAGGACGATCAACGGGCACGCTCCGAGCTGGAGCGGGTGCGGACCGAGCTGGAAAATCGCCTGGTCGAGATGGACGAGGTGCAGCGGCGCGAGCTGGCACGTCTGGCCGACGAACGCGCGACGGCCGACGTGGCCGCCGAGACCTTGCGCCAGGCCGAAGCCGTTCGTCTGGAGGCCGCCCACCGTGGCGAGATCGAGGGCCTGCAGCGACGGCTGGCCGACGAGCAAGCCGCCGCCAACGAGCGGCTGCAGGCCGAGGTGCAGAAGACGCGGCGCGAGCAGGAAAAGGCCATCGCGGCGCTGCGCGACGAGCAGGCCACGCAGCTGGCGTCCGAGCGTCAGGCCTACGAAGCGCTGACCGAGGCCAAGGAGCGCGACCACCGCAATGAGATCCTGGGGATGCGCCGCCGACAAGAAGAAGAGCTGGCCGCCGCCGAGGAGCGCCGGCAGCGTGACATCGCCGAGCAGGAGGCGCGCCGCATCTCGGAGCTGGAGGTGGCCGAAGGGCGGCGGCGAGCCGAGTTGGCCCAGCGCGACGAGGAGCAGCACAACCGGATCACCGAGATCGAGCGCCGGTACCTGACCGAAAAGACTGACCTGTCCGAGCGTCACCGCGCCGAGCACGATCAGGCGGTGGGGCGGGCGGCGCGCGCCGAGGGTGAGCTGGCGGCGCGCATCCAGGAGGTCGATCAGGCTTATCGCCGGGTGGGCGGCCTGGAGGCGGATCTGGACGCGGCCCGGGTCGAGCTGGGGAATCGCGAGGTGCGACTGGCCCAGAACCGCGATCGCATGGCCGAGATGGAGAACAAGATCGCCGACTATGAAGATCAGATCGTGCGGGCCTACCAGCGCATCCGCTCTGACGACAAGACCACCGAGAAGACCCGCCGGGCGCTGTCCGTGGCCCTGGCCCTTCTGGACGAGCGCAGCGCCGCGCCGGCGGGTGGCGGCGGCACAGGTACAGGCCCAGGCACAGGGATGACGGCCAAGCCCGCCTCGGAAGACACGGACATGAAGACGTGAGCGTCGCCGCCAGCCGCATCACGACGCCCCCGACGACGCACTAGTTTGAACACCGTCAGCGGCAACATCACCGGGCTCAAGCCCAGCCAGCTTCATGCGCTGGAGCGCGTCTATCGGCGGCGGCTGCGCCCCGAGGAGATCACCTCGCCGGAGCTGGCGACGTACCTTTGCGCGGTCTCGCGCGAGATCGAGCGACAGGTGGGCGTGCTGGCCAATCGCCGCGGCGACATCGAACACGTCTTCGTGGGCGACGCCTCGCGCATCAACCTGCCCGAGATCGGACGCATCCGGGCCGGGCGCGGGCGCTTCCGTGGTTTGCGGCTGGTGCACACCCACCTGCGCAACGAACCGCTGACCCGCGACGATCTTGTCGACCTGGCCCTGCTGCGGCTGGATCTGGTGGCCGCCGTCGGCGTGACGCCGGACGGGCGCACCGCCGATCTGCACGTCGCCCACCTGTTGCCGCCCGTCGAGGGCGGTCAACCCTGGCGGGTACTGCCCAGCGAGCCGTTCCATCGCTCGGCCCTGGACGCCGCGGCCATGATCGAGGCGCTGGAAGAGGAGTTCGAGCGCGTGGCGCCGTCGGCGGTGGCCACCGACGGTCGGGATCGGGCGCTGCTGGTGGTGGTCGACATCAAACGAAAAGGGGCGCCCGGCGCCGCGACGCCCATGTCGATGCCCGGGCGGGTGGAGGAGCTCAAGGAGCTGTGCCGAACCGCCGGCGTGCGGGTGATGGGCGTCATGGAACAGCGCCGGCCCGAGGCTGATCCGAAATACCTGGTCGGACGAGGCAAGCTGGAGGAGGTGCTGATCCGCGCCATGCAGCTGGACGCCAGCGTGCTGATCTTCGATCCCGATCTGACGCCGGGGCAGGCCCACGCCATCGCCGACTTCACCGACGTCAAGGTCATCGATCGCACCATGCTGATCCTGGACATCTTTGCCCAGCGCGCGAAGAGCCGTGACGGCAAGCTGCAGGTCGAGCTGGCGCAGCTGCGCTACCGGCTGCCGCGGCTGCACGAGAAGAACACGATGATGAGCCGGCTGACCGGCGGCATCGGGGGGCGTGGCCCGGGCGAGACCAAGCTGGAAGAGAACCGTCGGCGGGCGCGCGAGCGCATCAACCGCCTGGAACGCGAGATTGGCCGGTTCAGCGCGCAGCGCGCGGGGCGGCGGGCCCAGCGCGGGCGGCGCGGCCTGCCGGTGGTGGCCATCGTTGGTTACACCAACGCG
>DATLVT010000870.1:0-7681 GCA_035577105.1 Polyangia bacterium | reverse complement strand
CCTCCGATCAGGCGCGCCTGCTAGTGCGCGACCACGGCATCGGCATCGAGCCGACCAAGATCGGGCGGCTGTTCGAGCGCTTCGAGCGGGCGGTGCCGTCGCGTTCGTACGGAGGGTTGGGACTGGGGCTTTACATCGCCCGGCAGATCGTCGAAGGACACCGGGGCGTCATTCGCGTCGAGAGTTCCTTGGGCGAGGGTTCAGTCTTCACCGTCGAGATCCCCCGCTCGCCACCCGCTCCTCCTGTTCCAGCGAGCTGAGAACAAGGGCTGCACAGGGGCTACTCCCTACGGCGAGGGCGCCTTGAGGCCTCCATCCGTTACGCGCGAACGCCGCCGATGACGGATCGTCGTCGAAGGAAAAGTTTTCCAACGATCGATAGGCACGAATATTGGCCCCGAGCGAGCGACGTAGCGTGGGGGGGTGGCGCGGAGTGAGGGGCCCCCAGCGGGCCGTTTCGTCGGGGCCGTTGTCCCTCTGCGCTTCTGATACACAGCTCGCGATCTCTAGAATCTCGAATGCGGCCCCGGCGAAACGGCCCGCTGGGGAAGCGGTCACGCAGCGACAGGACCCGCCCACGCGGAGGAGGCGGACGCCGCAAAAACCACGGCCGCGTCCGCCTCGTTCTCTTTCGCCTCTTGCGCCTTTCTTACGACAGACCGTGCGTCAGAAGTTGACGCCCACCTGTGTACCGACGCCCCAGTTGTTCAGCTTGCCCCCGGTGGTGCGCATGAGGTCGTTGTAATAGGTCTCTCGATAGGTGAACCGGGCGTCGGCCATGAACGCGCCGTACGCGTATTCAAACCCGGCGCCGACCGGCATGGTCATGACGTCGTCCTTGTCAGCCAGGTCAGAGGTGTTGGTGTTGCTGTTGGTGATGCTGTAGTGCTGCCAGCCCAGGCCCACGAACCCGAACGGCTCGATCAATTGCCGTCCCCCGAGGCTGAGCACCGGAACGTTGAGGCGCACCGCCCCTTCCACACCGTTCGACACCAGGTCTGAATTGCTGGCCAGGCCCAACGTGTTGATGCTGCGGGCAGCGCCGACGTACGCAGCTTCCAGACCGACGTACTCGCGCGTGCCGGCGACGGCCCGGGCGTTCCACGATCCGCCGTTGCCGGTCATGTCCTTCAGGCTGTTGTTCGTGAATTGCTCATACCCACCACCCAGCAGCAACGCGCCGCCGATGTTCATGTGCCGCATCGATGAGTGGTCGTAATCCGTCGCCGCTGGGACCGGCGCAACGGGCGTGACCGGCATGACGGGCTGATTCTCCGGTGGGGTCATGGCCGCCGGAGATTCGGTGATCGGCCCCGGGATCGGGGTCACCTGCGTGGGCGGTGTGTCCGTTGGCGTTGTGGGCGGGGTGGTGTCCAGAGGACTGACCGGCACCACCGGGGCTGGCTCGTCCGCTCGAGCGGTCATCCCCCACCCTAGACTGACACCCACCAGACCCAGGCTGCTCACCATTACCAATGATGTTCTTTTCATGACGTTCTCCTCCTCCTCCTTTTCCTGCTCCTGCCCCCAACCCCAAAAAGTGTCGGGGAGCTCAACGTTCTGGTTTCGTCCTTCCCGGACGTCGCATACACTTGATGATTCACGTGGCCCGCAGTTTGAGCCCCCTCCTCCCTTCCTTCTTGACCGTGGTCCTGGCCGTGGTCTTGACGCTCGCCTCGGCCGGCGGCTGCGCGCAGCCTTCGCCGGGCGATTCCCTTCACTTCGATCCCTGTCAGCCGCTGATCCTCGCGGCGACGGCCAGCGCCTCTCAGGCGGAAACGGACGGTATCTCGGCCGGCATCGCGCTGTGGAATCGCGTCGCTCATTCACACCTCTCGATGATCGTCGACGGCGCCGGATCGACGTCGGCACCAGGCGCCACAGTCCCCATCAATTTCCAGGCGGCGGCGGCGCCTTCCCACGGTTTTTATGACGCCGAACGCGGGGAGGTCTTCATCAACACCGATCTCACGGACAGCCAGCGTGCCATCACCATCGCTCATGAGGTCGGTCACTCCTTCGGCCTGGCGCATGTCGCAGACAGCACCCGACTGTCTGTCATGAATCCGGGGAACCTGGATACCCCCCCCACCAGCGATGACGTGGAAGCCCTCGCCGCCTTGTGGGGACGTTGCCCGGAGGCGCCTCGATAGGACCGTGTCTCTCATGTTGCCCGCTGTATGCAGCATGGTCCGTGCCGTCTACAGCGCGGCTGGCGGCGGGACAGGTGGCCGGCACGACGCCGAACGGCGTCACGTTTTCGTGTAGGTGGTTACGCCAGCGAAACTCAGGGCAGGGCTACTGAACGGACGCCGGCAGCTTGGGCGCTTCGCTTTGAACCGGCGCCTCGCCGACCAGACGCAACAGCATCCGGACCTCGCGCGGGCTGCGCATGCGCAACGAACGGCGGGAGTCACTGGGGCCGACGTGGATGCAGATTGCCTCGGGCGGTAACGCCGCGAACAGATCTTCGTCCGTCGTATCGTCCCCCAGCGCCACCACGAGAGCCCCCTGGTTCCGGGCCGTGACCGCCGGGACGATGAGTCCTTTGTTGACGCCCTGGGCGCGCAGCTCGATCACCTTGCGCCCCGACAGGATCTGCACCGGCGTGTTGCTGAGCAACTCGGTCAGGTGCAAGCGCATCTCGTTGGCCTGCAGCGGCCCGAACTCCGGATCGGCCATGCGATAGTGCCAGGCGAGGCCGGTCGGCTTCTCCTCGACCAGCGTTCCCGGCGTTCGCTCGGCGTACTCGCGCAGGATCCCCAGCACCTTCTCCTTCCACGGCGCGGGCGGGCCTTCCTGGATGACCCGCCCGGCCTCGCCGGGGGCCCGCGACCAGAACCCGTGTTCGGCGTGCAGGTGTATGGGCAACCCACCCAGCCAGCGCTCCAGCGTGTCGCGCGGGCGGCCGCTGACCACGTGGACCTCGGTCCCGGGGCGGGCCGCCAGCCTGGACAGCAAGGACAGCGCCTCGGCGTCGGGGCGGGCCAGCGCCGGCGTGTCGGCGATGGGCACCAGCGTCCCGTCGTAGTCGATCAACACCACCAGATGCTCGGCCCCGCGCATGCGCGCCGCCAGCTCACGAATGGCCGAGGCCCCCATGGCGGCCATCGGCGCGGCTTCTGTCTCGCGCTCCAGCACGGTCAGGAACGTCTCGGCCCAGCGGTGAACGTTGAATCCAAAGACCCGCCGTCGCAGCGCCTGCATGCGCGTGGTCTGCTCTTCAGCGCCGATGCTCATGGCCCGGTAAAAACTCTCGGCCATGCCCGCCACGTCGAACGGGTTGACGTGAATGGCCTCGGCCAGCTCGTGGGCGGCGCCGGCAAATTCGCTGAGGACCAGCACGCCGCTCTCGTCGTTGCGGCAGGCCACGAACTCCTTGGCCACCAGGTTCATGCCGTCGCGGACCGGCGTCACCAGCATGACGTCGGCGGCTCGATAGAGGGCCACCACCTCGTCTTCTGGCAAGCCACGAAAGATGTAATGCACGGGCACCCAGTTGGGCGTGGCGAAGGCGCCGTGGATGCGCCCGATCAGCGTGTCGACCTGCTGGCGAAATGTCTCGTACGCCTCGACGTTGGTGCGCGACGGGACCGCCACCTGGATCAGCCGGACCTTCTCGCGCAGCTCCGGATGGTCGCGCAGCAGCCGTTCAAAGGCCATCAGGCGGCGCGGAATTCCCTTGGTGTAATCCAGGCGATCGATCCCCACCAGGATCTGCGTGTGGCCGCCGTTGCGCAGGGCGTGCACCTGCTGGGTCACCGCGGGCGAATCGGCCACCTTCGAGAAGTGATCGGCGTCCACACCCATCGGAAACACGCCCAGCCGCACCATGCGCCCCTCCCAGCGCAGACAATCGACGTCGGTGGCCACGCCCAGGATGCGCAGCGCCGACGAGGCGAAGTGGCGCATGTACTCGGCGGTGTGAAACCCGATCAGGTCGGCGCCCAGCAAACCTTGCAGCAGGCGATCGCGAAACGGCAGCGTGCGAAACACGTCCGACGCGGGGAACGGCACGTGCAAAAAGAAACCAATGCGCGCCCCCGGGATCTGCTCGCGCACCAGCTGGGGGACCAGCATCAACTGGTAGTCGTGGATCCAGATGGTGTCGTTCGGCTGATAGTGCGCCACCACCGCGTCGGCAAAGCGGCGATTCACCGTCTCGTACAGCTCCAGCCCCTGCACCTCGAGGGGGACCTGCCCGATGAGATAGTGAAACAGCGGCCACAGCACGCCGTTGCAGAAGCCTTCGTAGTAATTTTCCACCTCCTCGGCCGACAGCGGCACCGGCGCGACGCGCAACTCGCGATACCGCTCTTCCAGCGTCGCCTGTTCGGCCGGCTCCAGGGCCTCGCTGTGCCCGGGCCATCCGATCCACATCCCGCCGCTGTGCTCATGCACGCGGCGCACGCCCGTGGCCAGCCCGCCCGAGCTGGGCTCGACGGTCAGCTTGCCCTCGGTGCGGGAGATGGAGATGGGCAGTCGATTGGAGACGATGATCAGGCGGCGCATGGGGATGGGTTCACGGCGCGATCGCCAGGGATCGGCATCGTAGTTGGTGGGTCATGGAAACCTAAGCTCGTCCTCCGCCGGCGGAACCCCCCACAGTCACGATTTCGCCACCGACGCGACGTACACGTTACCACCCGGTGATGGGGCAGAGGGAAAACATCGCCGACACGGCGGGACCGGCGGTCGCCGCACTTGGCGCGAAGTTTGATTTGTCCATCGCTCACGGGAGCCGCTCTCGTTTGAACAAAGACCTGCTTGCGAAAGGACGAACGATGAACTTCGACTCTCTGCGAAAGTACATTGCGGGAACACTCTTGGCCGTGTTGCTGGTGGGCAGTGGCGCGGGCAGCGCACGCGCAGCCGGCATCACCTGGCCCCAGTCGGCCCCGCCAGCCGCCACCGAAACCACCGGCACGACCCAGAGCACCGGCGCCTCCACGTCGACGGCCGAAGAGGGCTATGCGCAACGGGAGAGCCAGTCGCCTCAGACCGCTGACTTCAAGGGCGGGTCGGCGGGCATCTACATCGGCGGCTCGGGCGTCGCCCTGGTGCTGCTGATCGTTCTGCTGGTGATCCTGCTGTGATTCAAGGGCCGCGCGCGGGCGCTTCTTCGCGTCTGGCGCTGCTGGCCGTCGCGGCGGTCTCGACCCTGTGCGTGGCGTGCGGGCATGCGACGCGCGTGGGTTCGGGGCCGCCGCAAGACGTGCGAGCTTCAGGTGAGTGGACCGTGGTCGACGGCGTGCGGTTGCAGCGGCAACGGACGCGCGTCGATTGCGGTCCACGCGCGCTGGCCATGGTGGTGCAGCGCTGGGGACTGAACGAGGCCCCGGCGCTGGCCATCAATCCCGGCACGGCGGGCGCCACGGCCGGCCAGCTGCGCGACGAAACCAGGCGCATGGGGCTGAAGGCGTTCGTGTTCGCGGGGCGCTTTGACGATCTCAGCCATGAGATCGATCATGCCCGACCGGTGGTGATCGGCCTTGTTCGCAAGGAGGGCCGTCACGTCTGGTCGCACTATGTCGTGGTGGTCGGGCACGACCGCGCCGGAACCCGCTGGCTGGTCGCCGACCCTGACACGGGATGGCGTGTGGTGACGCAGAAAGACCTGGCCCGCGACTGGGCTGCGTCAGGCCAGGTCATGCTGGCGATCTTGCCAGCATCATCGACATCGCCGCCCCCTCCGACGGGGCCCACGCCCTCAGCGCCGTCGCTGCCATCGCAGCCAGCGCTGGCGCCGCGCCCGGCGGCGCTGGCGCCGTCACCCGGCTGATCGCCGAAATGTCGATGGAATCGGCAGGTGTTTCGTTGTACCTATGGATCTCACGGGAGGCCTTCGAATGTGGAAGACCGGCGCCATGCGATCCCTCGGCAAGTATTTCATCGTCGGCGCGCTGGCGGCCGCCGGCACCCTGGCCGCGCCCGCGGCGCTGCGCGCGGAACAGTTCATCCTGTTCGACGCCAAGTTCACGTACACCAAACAGGACGCCGACACGGCGACGCCGAACAAGTCCCACTATTACATCACCGCCCAGAACCCGATTAACAAGCCGAACCCTGCCCGCCCGACCAACTGGCTGTCCCCGGTGGACTATCGCAACGGCAGCGTTCACGTCCGCACGGAGGTGATCGACAAGCCGGCCGGCAGCGAGATCACGCAGTGGTGGCTCTGCTATATCGCCAACAAGGGCGTCCCCGGCACCGACGGATACGGGTGCACCGGAACGGGCACCTACAAGGAAGAAGGGGTCTACGATCGCGACGACACGATGACCGCGTGGTGGAACAACACCGCCATCGACTGGACCCAGGGCATCCGACAGATCGACCTGGTGATGAAGGACTTCGGCACCGGCAACGGCGGGAACTACACCCACCTGCGTCCCGATCCCGAACATTTCTTCCCCACCACGGTGCGCATCACCGCCATCCAGGTCGCCAAGGGCTCGACGTACGATCCCTCGCTGGTCCCCAACGTCTCGACGGGAAACGGCCCGGACGGCGGCGCCACGGCAGACGCCGCCCGCGACGCGGCGGCTGAAACCGATCCGACGGCGGGCGGCACCGGCGGCGCCACGGGCGACACCGACGCTGCCGTCAATGGGACGGGTGGCGGCCGCGGTGGGGGCGGACTGAACGGCGCTGGGACCGGAGGCACGTCATCCAGCGGTGCAGCCGGAAGCGCGGGTGGCCAGGGGACCGGCGGTCGCAGCGGCGCTGGCGCGGCGGTGTCGTCATCAGGGTGCGCGCTGGCTGGCGCGGCGGGCAGCGCGGGCCACGGACCTGACTTTCTCTTCGTGGGCGCCTCCGCTGCAATTGCCGCCCTTCGACGGCGGCGGCGACACCCGCGCGGCCTCTAATAACGTCGGCACGCGGGGCTCTCCTGCTCCCTCGCCATCACCGTTTTCTCTTCACCGGAGATTCGCGGTGACGGCGAGGCAACCGCGACGTCACGTTGTGCGGTGCACTCCGCGAACGAAGTGCGTGACCACGCTGACGATCGCGAACAGGAGAAGCAGGTGAATGGCCATCGAGGACACGTGATACACGGTGAACCCGAACAGCCACGCAAGACCCAGGATAATCGCGAGCAGAATGAACATGGCGTCCCTCCTGGACGGTCTGCGAATGCATCTGCAGGGCCAACGCCGCCGGCGCTTTGTCTTCGCTGCTTTTTCGCGAATCGCGTCACCGCGGCGTAACCAGATCGCTGTCAAACACGCGATCGTCGTGGCCCGTCGGTAGCGATTGCATCGACTGTATACTGCGCCGGTGCAAAGCATGACCTCGAGGCGGACGCAGCGACGGGCAGTGTCCATGGTGCTGTCGTTGATGGCCAGCGGCGTCGTGGGCGGGATGGCCTGGCCCGCCGGCGCCCAGGCAGCCAGCAAGACCGTGCAGGCTATCAAGGCGCGCGGCGTGTTGAACTGCGGTGTCTCCACCGGCGTGGCTGGATTCTCCGCGCCCGACAGCCAGGGTCACTGGTCGGGGCTGGACGTGGACACCTGCCGCGCCCTGGCCGCCGCCGTGCTGGGCGACGGGCAGAAGGTGAACTTTGTCCCCTTGAATTCGCAGCAGCGTTTCGCATCGCTGCAGGCCGGCGAGGTCGATCTTCTTGCCCGTAACACCACCTGGACGCTGACGCGCGACGTGTCCCTGGGATTTCATTTCG
>DATLVT010000869.1:0-2323 GCA_035577105.1 Polyangia bacterium | reverse complement strand
CCACCCGTTCGCACAGGTGAATCAGATCGATGTTGGTCTCGGCGCTGCCCGCGGGCGCTCCGCCGTCGGACAGATCGGCCATTCGTTCTGCCCACCCGCCGGCGCCCAGGACGAAGGTGCGATCGTCCAGGAAAAAACCGGCCAGATCCTCCTGGCCCCGTCCTTTCTCCTTGCGCGACCAGAGGAGGCGATGGGCGCGGGGCGCCGACTGCAGATCGCCGCCCTGTTTTTGCGCCTGGTCGCGGGCGTAGGCGATGAGGCGCTTGGGGTCCATGCCGCTGGCCCGCAGCACCAGTCCGAATTGCCCCCCGCGGCGCGCCTCCTCGGGGAACGCCACCACCAGACTCTGGATGTCGCGCCAGGGATCCAGGCCCGTTCGCTTGGTGAAGGCCGCGATCTCGTCCTTGTCCTCCTGGGCGTCGCTGGCCAGCGTGGCCAGGGCTCCGGCCAGCGGCGAGGCCCGCAGCTTGTCGAAGTCAAAGGCCACCACCACCCGCGTCTCGATGGGGAACAGGGCCAGCCGTCCGCCCAGCGAATGGGCCGCGCGGCGCGAACCGCTGCACCCGCTCCGGCATGACGCGCCCGCCATCAGCGCCAGCGCAACAGCGACGGCAGCCCGCGTAGGAAATCCAGGAGCGCGCAAGGCCGGCAACACTAGCAATGCGCGCAGCGTTCGCGCAATAGTGCGGGCCGATGGCCTGGATTCGCATGCGGTTCAAGGATCAGAACGTCTGGGTGCGCGCCGACGCTGCCGGAAAACCCATGCTGGACGGCGCGGGCCGCGCCGAGATGAAATATCGCGAGACCGACGAGAAGAGCTATCGGCCTTCGCTCTCCAATCTGATCGCCGACGGTGAGGGCGGGCCCCCGCGCGAGTTGCCGGAGGCCAGCGGGTCGCGCCCCTCGGCCGAAAGCGGGCGCGTCGGTCGAGTCGGCCGGGTCGGTGGCGGCGGAAAGGGCTCATCGAGTCCCCTGCGCGTGCCGGGCGCGCTGGAGGTCTGGACCGACGGCGCCTGCTCGGGCAACCCTGGACCGATGGGCATCGGCGTGGTGGTGGTCGCCGGCGAACGTCGCGAAGAGGTCAGCGAATACCTGGGAATCGGGACCAACAACATCGCCGAGCTGACGGCCATCGAGCGCGGCCTGCAGGTGGTGGCGAAATTTCCCAAGGACGATCCCACGCGCCGCGTGCGCGTCTTCAGCGACTCGGCTTACGCCATCGGCCTTCTGGAAAAGGGGTGGAAGGCCAAGGCGAATCAGGAACTGGTGGCCCGCCTGCGCAAGCTGGTGGCGACGGTGCGCAACCTGGAATTCGTCAAGGTCCCCGGTCACGCCGGCGTGCCCGAGAACGAACGCTGCGACGAACTGGCGCGAGAAGCCGTCCTGCGCGGCCGGTGACGGTAACGGCGCACGTCGCGCCTTGAACGAAGGACGCCGACGATCCGGCTCCATTTCTTGATGGGCCGCGGCGCGGAATCGCCGGCGAAACGCGATATCCTTTCTGGGCCTTCAGGACGCGGTTGGTCACGCGCCGAAAATATTTCCTTGCCGGCCGGTGGTGGTTGGCGGTCCTCACCAGCGAGGTCTCCGCGAACCCAACCTGATGCGAGGAGAGAGTTGATGAGAACCACCAGATCCATTTTTGCAGTCGGCGCGCTGATGGCCGGGCTTTCAGCGTGCGACGGACAGGCGACCCCTGACTATCGCGGGATTCCCCTGGCCCAGCTGAACGGCACCATCTCGACGGCGCCCACCACGGTGGCGCCTGCCGATCTGGCGGCGGGTCTGTCCTGGAAGGCGCCCATCAAGAGCCCGGGCTCGGCGACGGCGAACGAATGCGGCGGCAAGCCGATCGTCGCCGTCCCTGGTCCCGACCCGGTCGAGGTGCCCGTCACCGGGGCTTTCCCGGCGGGTTTCAAGCTGCTGGTATTCAGCCCACCGCCCGCCGACATGATCGACCAGAACGCGATCGCCCGGGCCAGGGTGGTGGTGTTCCAGAAAGGCACGGCCCAGGTGTGGGGCGCGGCCACGCCCGACACCGAGCTGGTGTACGTCGCGCCTGGGTTCAAGCCCGGCACCGTGCCGACGATCCCGTGCTCGGACTGGCAGGCCTCTGACTACTGGGAGAACAACCCGCACGCCCCCGGCTATTACCTGCTGCAGGCGACCAAGGACTGTCAGCTCGCGACCGGTGCCGTGGCGCCGGATGGGACATCAGGCGTCAGCACCAAGCGGCTGGGAGAGGCGACCCAGGGGTTGGCCACCGCGCTGACCATCGAGATCGACGGTCCGCCAGCGGCGGCGGTGACTGGCCCCTGCCCGA
>DATLVT010000868.1:0-9680 GCA_035577105.1 Polyangia bacterium | reverse complement strand
TGCTGGAGGCACTACCACTCCGCACTGTGATCACGCTGCCGGCCACGTAGCCTGCATGTAACGAGCCTTTCTCAACGAAACTCCCAAAGGCGCTCGGGTGAAAACCCCGAGCGCCTTTTTTTTGTCATCTCGCCTGATCGTGCCGAAGATCGATCATTGATAGTAATACTGTTCGCAGAGGCTATTGTCGCCGTTAGTGGGATCGCTAGAGCAATACTCGCCAGCGGTCTTGACACAAAAGGGCGTCGCCTGATCGTTGCAGATACGACCAGGACAGCAAACCTGGAACTGACCACCGCAAGGCATGCACCTCGCACTATATGGGTCACCGGTCGATAGAGTAGCCTTCGATCGACGCCCGCTGAGGATGCAGCCTCCGTTGTTGCTGCAAACCTGGCCCGCCGGACAGCTGTTGATGCCCCCGAAGTCGCAGACGCCGTTCTGACAGATCTTGGCCGGACAGTCCGAGGTGCCGCAGCGGACACCGTCGGTCTTGTTCTTCAGCACGCAGTCGCCGTTGCAGTCGTAGGTTCCGATTTGGCATTCGCCGCTGGGGCAGGACTGGCCGACCCTGGCATCGCAGCATTGATTGCCCGAGCAGATGCGCCCGCTGGCGCACGTCGTCTTGCATGCGCCGGCCTGGCAGGATTCGCAGGCGCCGCAACCGACTTGGCCACTGGTGCAGCAGGTGTCGTTCGAGACGCAAGTCGATCCGCACAGCTTCAACCCACTCAGGCACGCTCCGTTGCACGGCTGGTCATTGGGGATGCAGGCGTTGCCGCATTTGTGGCCCGAGAGGCAATCGAAGTCGCAGACGCTGTTCCTACAAACGGGGGAGCCGTTGGCGGGCGCCGTGCAAACCTTGCCGCACATGCCGCAGTTCTGACCGTCCATGGCCGTGTTCACGCATGCCGTGCCGCATTTCGTGGGCGCCGAAGGCGTGCAATCGGTCACGCACGTCGGCCGGCCGCTGGAGCTGGAACAAAGGGGCGTGGCGCCCGAGCAGGAGGTCCCACAATCGCCGCAATGGCCGGGCATGTTCAGGATGGTTTCGCAGTCCGGGCTGCTTGTCTCGCAGTTCCCGTAGCCGCTGACGCAAACCGGGGTCGTGCACCTGGTGCCGTCGCATGACGACGTGGCGTTGGCGAACGTGCAGGCGTTGCCGCAGCGACCGCAGTTGGTCGAGGTGTCCAGCGGGGTCTCGCAGCCGGCCTGGTTGGTGCAGTCGCCAAACCCCGCCTTGCACGCCCCCATCACGCACTGCCCGTTCACGCAGGAGGCGTCGGCGTTGGGAAAGCTGCACACCATCCCGCAGGTGCCGCAGTTGTTCTTGTCGGTCTTGGTGTCGACGCACTTGTTCCCGCATTTCGTTGGCGCGGTGGCCGCGCAGTCCGACACGCAGGTTTGCTGACCGGCCACCGTGGCGCACAGGGGCGAGGCGCCGCTGCAGGTCGTTGCGCAACCTCCGCAGTGGGCATCCGTGGTCAGCGCCGTCTCGCAGTCGGGATTGGCGGTGTCACAGTTGCCGAACCCCTGATCGCAGGTGACCGGGCCGCACGTTCCCGTCGTGCACTGCGCGCTGCCATGAGCAACGGCGCAGGACTTGCCGCAGGCACCGCAGTTGCTGGCGGTGGTCAGCGGGGTCTCGCAGCCGGGGGCCCCCGTGCAGTCGCCATAGCCGTCCCGACACTTACTCATCGTGCAGACGCCTTTGACACAGGTGGCGTTGGCGTTGGGAAACGAGCAGACGCTGCCGCAGGCGCCGCAGTTGGCCACGTCGGACTGCGTGTCAACGCACTTGGCGCCGCACTTGTCGGGGCTGGGTGCGGTGCAGGTCGCGACGCACGTCTGGGTTTTTCCGGAGCTGGCGCAAAAAGGGGCGTCTGTCTTGCACGAGGTGCCACACGCGCCGCAGGTCTCGGGACGACTGATGCTGGTCTCACAGCCGTCGTTCGGTGTCGCTGTGCAGTGAGCGAACCCGCTGCTACAGCCGTCCGGCGGAACCCAGCAAGTCCCGGAGCGACACTCGACCGCGGCGGCCGGACTGACGTTCGGCAACGTCGAACAGTCGTGGCCGCACACGCCACAATTCTTTGGATCGGTCATGGCCGCGCAGCTGGTGGGCTGGTCACTGGCGTCGGCGTCGCTGGCGGCGACGGAGCGATCGCCGACGGCCTTGTCGAGCGCCCCATCGCCGCCGCCATCCGGATGGCTGCCATGAAAGGACGTGCAGCCAGCGGCGGTCAGAATCAATACCAGCCAGGACCAATAACCGATGGTACGCATACGCCCTTCCTTATCGCGGTCCTCAGAATCGAGTTGCGCAGGTCACACCGAACTGACCACCGAGCGGGGCACAGGCCAGTCCGACCGTGGAGCCGTGTGATGCATCGGACGACGAGGGCGTGGTCAAGAACAGCGCGGTCGCGGCCGCGCCCAGAACGCCGGCGGCGATGAAGCTCCCGACGGCCAGCTTGGTTGCGGTCTGCCCGGTCTGGTAGGCATCCTGGCAACTGGCGCTACCTTTGTTGGGCAGGTTCTCGTCGCAGGCGTGGGTCTGGTCGGAGAACCACCGGGCCTTGGATTCGCGCACCAGTAACGCGGTAGCGCCGCCGATCGCGAACAGCCCCGCTCCCGCCACGCCCACCCAGGCCAGGCGGCGGCCCCAGGATGGAGAGCCATGTTCGGCCGGTGGACCTCCCCCGTCCCCGCTCCCTGTCGAGCGCTCTGGTTCACGAGCCGGCTCTGCCTGGCCGGCGCTGGTCGACGAGGCCTGCTGAAGGAAAATCGTCTCGCGGTTCAGCTCCGCGGGCGTGACGATGACGGAGCGGGTGACCGTCAGATAACCGGGGGCGCGAACCTCGACGGAGACGGTTCCCGCGGCGGCGTGGATGCTGCGGGCCAACGGCAGCGTTCCTTGTAAACGCCCATCGATCCGCACCTCGGCCCCCTTCGGATCACCGAGGATCTCCACCTCGCCGACGTGCTTGCGGATGGTCGCCAGGGACGACTCCAGCACGGAGCGGTTCTTGGCGATCCAGGGGTCGGTCCTGGCCAGCAAGGCCCACTCGACATGCTCGAAGGCGTCTGTCCAGCGACCCAGAGCCTGCTCGGCCAGGCCCATCTGGGCCACGGTGCGCGGCGTGGATGCCAGCTGGTTGGCCTTTCGAAACGTCTCCAGGGCGTCCTGGTCGCGCCCTTCGCGGCGAAGGTCGATTCCTTTGCGAAGGAGGTCCTCGACTTCGTCAGCCATGGCCAGCGTCGGGCAAACGGTCACCGCGACGGCCGCCAGCGCAATCACGTACAGAAATTTCTTGGGGCGAGCGGCGGACGTCACGCGGTCGGACCATCGCATATTTTCACGGGCCGAACCACAGATGAGCGCCTCAGGGACTGGTGGCGCACTTGCGAGATCTGGGCTTTGCTGGCACAGGGACCTGCCCACGCGGCGACCCCTTCTGGTCCGCAACAGGCGGCTAATAAAGCCCACCCAGAAAGGCCCCTATTCCTCCCCCGGCTTGAATTCCGGTGGTGAGTCCCGCCATGAGAAGGATGCCGGTCGCAGACCGAAGGAGCTTCTCCCCGGCGATCGTGCCGCAGGGACCGAGAGCGATGGCAGCCGCCAACCACACCGGGTTCATCCCGAAGATCATGGCGGTCCCGAATCCGCCACCAACGATTCCCCCGGCGGCCTCGACGAACATGCAAACACCCTGAATGTCTGATCGGACCAGTTCCTGGTTTTCGCAGGATTCGAGAACATACAGCTTTCCGGTGTTCGGAAAGGATGCCGGGGCTGCGATTGCGCCTATGCCTTTCCCCCTCACTTTCAGCTGAATCTTGCCGATCTTGGGCAGTTTGATCCCCGCGCTGACCCCCATGCCCGCACCGCCGTAGTAATAGCTCACCGTCCTACCCTCGGGATCTTGCAACCAGATTTTTCCGCCTTCGGCGTTGACGAATTCCACGCCAACCCCGCCGCTACTCGACGTTATGAAACTCCAGGCACTTTCCTTCTTGATGAACAGAGACATGCCTATTTCCCCTCTCCTCGCTGCGCTGGCTCGATAGTTGTTCGAGACGACCGCGTCGCCGGTTTCATCAACAGCCCGCTTGCGATCAAAAACATCGCGACGATGCTCAAGATGATGGGTGTCCCCCACAGAGCGCCGACGGCGTCCAGGCGGGCGCTCTGTTGTGGAGTGTCTGGGCTGTAAAGGACGCTGACCTTCTGTCCTGGTTGATATCCGAAGATGAGCCCGCCCTGCGGGTATGAGACCTTCAGGCCGGATGCCGTCATGAATTCGATTTGCGGGTGGGAACCACCCGCGTTCAAGCGCGCCACCACACCCTCTGCCCTCTCTGAATCACGCGTGAAAGACCGAACGGAGATCGCCACGGCGATTGCTGCCGTCAGCAAGGCAACACCGGTCACGATGAGAAGGATCCTGGCCATGAGTCGTTGATAGCCTTTCCGGCCGGTTGATAGCCTTCTATCGGTTGATAGGCAATTGGAGTTTCTTGCTGATAGACGGGCGCGTTCATCTGTTGCGGGAAAAGGCGCCACCGGAGGAAACCTGGCCGTTTCTTGCTGCCGTTCGTGATCGCGGATAAGGTGTTTCGCGCCGCTCTATAGTTGCGCCTTTCGACCCTTGTTACAGGAGCCGATCATCATGTCGACCAAGCTTGTTGCCGGTCTGTTCGTGCTGTCGCTTGCGATGCCGATTGCCTGCACGGACACCAGCGGGGATCCCCCGTCCATCAACGATGGTTCGACCGGCGGAGGGGGCGGCGGTGGCTCGAAGGTTGATGCGCCGGCGGACCAGGCATCGGACAGCCCCGGCGACGTGGCGGCCGATACCGCGGAGGATACAGCCACCGACGCACCGGCCAGCGAAGGTGGCACCGACGGCGGAGGCAATGATGGCGACGCGGGAAGCGGCGACACAGGTGGTGACGGCGCCGCCGACGGAGGCACCGACCTTCTGGGGCCGGACGGCGCAGCCGGCTAGCGGCTGCTCTCCTGGCGGCAAACGCTATTCTCCAGCGCGATTCCCGGCGCTATTCGATGATGGGCGCGGCGTTGGCTGGTGCGTGATCGTGACCGGAGGGCGGCGGCGCCGGACCGCTGGCCGGCGGCGCGTCGGGAGAGGACTGGGGTAAGGGTTGCGGACCGACGACGGGTCCCATCAGCGGTCCCATCACCGGGCCTGTCGTTGGTGCCATCACCGGGCCGGTCATCGGAGACGGCGGCGGCGCTGGAGACGGCGGACGGGCGCTGGATGTTTCGCCGGCATGGGCATCGACGCCGGGCGGTGACACTGGACCGAGCGCCGGCGTGCCGGGTGTTTCGGGCAGCGGCACCCCGTCGACCACGGGTGGTGCCAGGGGCGGCTGCAGCGGGACGCCGACCAGACGGCCGTCTTCGGGGGCACGCGCGGGTGGGTCGGTCTCCTCGGTCGCGGCGTCCTCGGCGCGATCTCGCGCGACCCAGATTCCAGCGGCGCCCGCCGCCAGGACCAGCGCGGCGGCGACCAGCGCGAGGCGCAGTCGAGTGCCGGCGCGCGCGCGATGCGACGGCGGTCGCGACGCGGGGGTGGCACCCGTTCCCACGGAGCGCGTGCCGGGCTCCAGCGGCGTCGGCGTCTTGCGCGGCGGCAGAATGGTCTGCGTCGCCGGCAGCGACGACACGGGCGCGGCTGCCGGCGGCGCGATGGGCGTGGCCAGCGGACCGGTGACAGGGAAATCCGTCTGGGTCAAAAACAGCCGTTTGACCAGGTTGCCCAGCGGCATCCCGTCGGCGCTGTACCCGGGAAGGGACAGCACCGCGGCCAGCGCCTCGGCGGTGGTCGGGAATCGATCCTCGATGCGCCGGTACAGCATGCGGCGCACCACGGCTTCGATGGCGGGGGCGATATCGCGCGTGGCCGCCAGCGACGAGAAAGGCGGGATCTCGCAACGGCTCACCTTGGTCATCACCTCCAGCTCGTCGGCGCCGTCGAAGAGGCGGCGGCCGGCCAGCAGCTCCCACAGCGTGACGCCCAGAGCGAATTGATCGGTGCGATGGTCAAGCGCCAGGTCCTCCAGCTGCTCGGGCGATGCGTAGGCCAGCTTGCCGCGGATGTTGCCGGTCGCCTTGCCGGACGTGCTGCTGGCGCGGGCCTTGGCGATCCCGAAATCGGACAGCTTCACCTCGCCGCCATAGCTGACCAGCACATTGTGGGGCGAGACATCGCGATGGATGAGGCCCAGCGGGCGCCGGTTCTCGCGACGCTCGTGCACGTAACGCAGGCCCTTCAACACCTCGCCGGCGACGAACAGGGCCAACGATCGTGGGAAGGGCTGCCCGGCGCGCTGAGCGCCGAGGGCGATCTGCCGCAGGTCGCGCCCCTCGACGCGTTCCATGGCGATGTAATAGCGGCCGGCCAGGCCGCCGCCCTGGGCAGCGTCGACCTTGTCGAAGTCGAAGATGGAGACGATGTTTGCGTGCTGCAGCTGGGCGGCGACGCGGGCCTCGTTGACGAACAGCCGTTCCAGCTCGGTGTCGCCGGCGAACGATTCAAGCATGAACTTCAGGGCCAGCGGCTTGACGAAGCCCTGCGGACCCTCGACCCGGGCGGCCCACACCTCCGCCATTCCACCCACGGCGATTCGCTCGGCCAGGACGTATTTGCCGATGCGCTGGCCCGGTTGCACCAGTCGCATATACGACGAACCGGTATCGCCGAGTCAAGATCGGGTCGTCTTGGCCCCCGGGGCCGCCCGGCCAACCGGGCGCCGTCGCTGGACATTCCAAAAGTCAGGGATAAACGCGATTTTTTGTGGAACACGACCGGCGACCATGCGTTTCATCTTGTGCATGAGTGCACCTGGTCGCCTCCCGGTTTGCGTCCTGACGGCCGCGCTTGCGGTCGGGGGGGCAGCAGGGTGTGCGGCGCGGTCGCTGGTGCAACTGGAGATGGATGTCCAGGGCGACCCGGCGGCGGTCGACATGTCGTCGGCCAGACTGCGAATCGACGTCGAGCAAGCGGGCACGCCGATTCGAACGTTTGAACCAGCGATCGACCAGCTTTCCGACTGGCAGACAGCGCACCCCAAGGTGGGGGTCTTCCTGGATGCTCACGTCTCGGGCCAGGTGAGCATCACCATCACCATCGTCGACAAGCATGAGTGCACCATCGGCCACACCGACCGGGTGATCGTCGTCGACGTCAAGCCCGGCCAGGTTTCCTCGGTCACCACCATCACCATCGTCATCACCGACCCGATCTGCCCGGCCTCCGATGATGCCGGGATGCCTCCGGCTGATGCGGGTGCTCCCGGAGAAGACGCTGCCACCGCTGGCGACGTCTCCGACGACGTCAGCGCCCCCGACGCCGAACCGATGGCCTCTGATGCCGGCACCACAGACGCCTATTGCCCACCCGAGGCGCCCGTTGACGTCGTGATGCCGCCGACCTGCGATCAGTTCTGCGACACTGCGACCATGAATTGCCCGCAGTACTATCCGCAGCGGGATCAGTGCATGGAGGCGTGCATGAAATGGCGGCCGGGAATGCTGTCGACGGGCATGGACAACGGCCTCGGTGAAAACACCATCGGCTGCCGGCTTTGGTTCGTGGAGCACGTCCACCCGCAGATGGTCGACTACTACTGCCAGGCCGGCTCAGCGCAGAGCAACAAGTGCACGAAATAACGGCCGTGTCCTGAGCGTGCGCCTGTCGCGCGCGCGGCCCAATAGAAACAGGCGGTTTTTGGACGCGTCTGGCCATCCATGATACGGGAGATGCTCATCGCTCTCCAGGAGAAGACCCTCATGAAACGCTTCCTCAGTTCAGGCTTGGCGGCAGCGCTTGCGCTGTGTTTGGTTGGCAGCACGGCCCTCGCCGGACCGGTCCAGGTATTTTCGGACTGGGCTCGCGGCGACATGGGAACAGCCCACAACGCCACCAATGGCCAGTACATCGGTTGCTGGGTGGACACGGATCCGACCGGACCGCCGCTGCTGTACTGCGAAGCCTTCGATGGCGCCACGTCGGTGGGTTTCTGTTTCACCACCAACTACAACCTGCTGGCCACGGCGGCCGGCATCGCTGACTCGACCGACATCGAATTCGGATGGGACGACGGGAACGTTTGCTCGTTCTTCATGGTCAACAACTTCTCTCAATTTCCCGGCCGCAAGCCTTAATCAAGGACAGTGCTGACATGTTGACACGTTCAAAGTTGGTTTTTTTGTCCTCGGGAATCGTCCTGGCGGCTGTCTTGCTGGCCGGCGGCGCCGCGCTCTCGCAGAAGACCGTGATGGTCGCCGCGCGCACCGGGTGCGACAACGCCCCCGCGCTCGAGAAGGCCACCAAGGCGGTGAGCCAGGTTATCGACAGCGGCCACTGGACGAACAAAGACCACGATCAGGTGAGGCCGCTGCTTCATTTCCTGCACACCGACCAGAAGATCGAACTGATGCGCAAGGTGTCGGCGGCGATCCAGTCCAAAAAGCTGGTGCTGGATAAGGGCGCTCATCTGTTTTACTAGCGCGACGTTTCGATCCGGATCGCGCCGCGGTTTCAATCAGGCCCAAACATTCCGGTGCCCGCCTGGAGTATCTCCCGGGGAGCACGTATTATCCGCAAGGCAGACGTGGACGAGGCGTGCCTAGGCGACGATACGCTGTTGGACTTCGTGGCGGGACGACTGCCCGACGCGCGTCGCGAGCTTGTTGAAAGGCATCTGACGACGTGCACGCTTTGCACGCGTCTTGTCTCGGCGGCCACCGGCTCGGCGCGCGAGACCGTCCGCGCGCCGTCACAGAGCAGCGGCTCGCTGTCGAAGAGCGACGAGCTGGTCGTCCGTGAGCGCCAGCCCAGCCTGACGCCGGGAACGCTGCTGGCGGAGACCTACCGGATCATCCGCCTGATCGGCAGCGGTGGCATGGGCGAGGTCTATGAGGCGTCGCACACGCGCCTCACCGGACGATACGCGGTCAAGGTGCTGCACCACCACTGGGCGGGCGATCCGCGGGCCATCGTCCGGTTCGGCCGCGAGGCGCAGATCACCTCGGGCCTGCGCCACCCCAACATCGTGGCCATCATCGACTTCGACTACACGCCGTCGGGGGCGCCCTACCTGGTGATGGAGTACATCGAAGGGGTCGAGCTGGCGACGGTGATCGCCGGTCAGGCGCCCATGGCGTCGGACCGGGTGGTCCGCATCGTCGATCAGATCGCCTCGGCGCTGACCGCGGTGCACGCCCGTAACATCGTTCACCGCGATCTCAAACCGCAGAACATCTTCCTGGTCCCCGGGGAGCGCCCCGGTGATGAACGGGTCAAGCTGGTCGACTTTGGCATCTCCAAGGTGCGGGCGGCGTCGGTGGCCCTGACCGGCGAGCGGGCGGTGCTGGGGACGCCGCAGTACATGGCGCCCGAACAGGCCCAGGCGGCCGGCGAGGTCGACGGGCGCGCCGATCAGTTCGCGCTGGCCGCCATCGTGTACGAGATGCTGACGGCGCGGATGGCCTTCCCCGGCGACCGGGTGGAGATCGTCGTCTATCGCATCTCGCACGAGGAGCCCAAGCCGCTGGGGCCGGCCTGGGGCCCCGGGCTGGCGTCGGTGATCATGCGCGCGCTGGCCAAGGATCCGGCGCGCCGGTTTGCCACGACGGACGAATTCGCGGCGGC
>DATLVT010000867.1:0-7412 GCA_035577105.1 Polyangia bacterium | reverse complement strand
GCGGCCGCGACTGTGCCGGGCTGCTCATTCCGGCATCCCCTCGTCGAAGCCGCCGTCGCCAGCCTCCTTCTCCAGGTGGCGGAAGATCGTGCGCGGATCGACGCCGAGATCGCGCGCGGTCTTGGTGCGGTTGCCCTGGTTGCGCGCCAGCACCTCGTTGATGTACTCGCGCTGGAACTTGTCCTTCGCGTCCGCCAGCGTGAGGATCTGCGGCAGCACGTCCCCCGTGAGGCCGAGGTCGTCGGGACCGATCACGGTCGACTCGCAGAGCACGATCGCCTTCTTGATGCGGTTCTCGAGCTCGCGGATGTTGCCGGGCCACTTGTGGCGCTTGATGGCGGCGATCGCGTTGGGCGTCAATCCCTTGACCTTGCCGCCGTACTCGGGCGCGTAGCGGCTCACCATGTAGCGGGCCAGCACCACGATGTCGTCGCCGCGATCGCGCAGCGGCGGCAGGTGCAGGTGCACGACGTTCAGGCGGTAGTACAGGTCCTCGCGAAAGCGGCCGGCCTTGATCTCCACCTCCAGCTCGCGGTTGGTCGCGGCGATGATGCGGATGTCGATGGTCTCGGGGTTGGTATCGCCCACCCGCACCACCACGCGCTCCTGCAGCGCGCGCAGGATCTTCACCTGCAAGGACAGCGGCATCTCGCCGATCTCGTCCAGGAACAGCGTCCCCCGGTCGGCGGCCTGGAACCGCCCCACCTTGTTGCTGACCGCGCCGGTGAAGGCGCCCCGCACGTGGCCGAACAGCTCGGACTCCAGCAGGTTCTCGGGGATGGCGCCGCAGTTGATGGTGACGAAGGGGCCCTTGGCCCGGGCCGACCGGTTGTGCAGCTCGCGGGCGATCAGCTCCTTGCCGGTGCCGGTCTCGCCGGTGACCAGCACCGAGATGTCCGTGGCCGCCACCTTCTGGACCTTGCGGAAGACCTCCTGCATGGGTGGCGAAGAGCCCAGGATCTCGCCAAAGCGCATGCGCTCCATCCGCTCCTGCAGCGATCGATTGTCCAGCTGCAGCTCGTTGACCAGCAGGGCGTTGCGGATCAGCAGCGACGCCTGCGAGGCAAAGATGGTCAGCACCTCGAGGTGGGTCTCTTCGAACAGCTGGGCCACGTTGTCGTTGCCGACGTAGATGATGCCCAGCATGTTTCCGCGCTCCAGCAGCGGTACGCACATCACCGAGGTCAATTTCAGATTCACCACCGACAGCGAATTCTTGAACTCGCTGTCGGACAGCGCGTCCGAGATGATGAGCGGCTTCCGGCTCTTCACCACCCGGGCCAGGATCGAATCTGACAGCTGGCTGACGGCGTCGCTGATGGTCTCGCGGCGCAGGTTGCGGGCCACCTTCACCACCGGCTCGCCCGACTCCATCAACACCAGGAAGCCCTTGTCGGCGTTGCTGACCTGGATCATCACGTCCAGGAGCTGCTCCAGCAGCGTGGGCAGCTCGTAGGACGCCATCAGCTTCTGCGAGAACTCCAGCAGCTTCTTGTACGAGTTCAGCTCGGCCATGGTGCGCGCCGCCGACTCGTCGGTGACCGGCTCGTCGTACAGCGAGAACTCCAGCTCGATGAAGCCCAGGCGGATGCGATCCTCGTGGGTCAGCCGGTGCTTGTTGCGCTTGCGGCCGTTGACGTACAGCTCGGCGTCGCGATCGGTGGTGGCGATGTTGAAGTCGCGCCCGTCGAAATGGATGTGGGCGTGGCTCTCGGCCAGCAGCGGATCGGGCAGGGTGATGTCCGCCTCCTCGCTGCGTCCCAGCGACGTGATCTTCTTGTAAATATGGTAGACCTTCACGCCCTTGCCGGGCATCTGCATCCGTAACGTCGCCATGTCGTCTGATCCTTGTCCTGGTTAAAAGGTCCACGCGAGGGCGAGGCCCACGGGTGAGGCTGGAATTCCCGGTTGAAACTGCAGGCGTGTGGCCTGCGGTTTGGGTGTGCTTGCGGCGCCGGGCGGCGGCGCCGCCGCACCGGGCCCCTCCAGAAGCTCCCGCTCCTGGTAGTGACGAACGGAGTCGATGGCGCCCCAGATGGCGGCGGCCAAGAACAGCCCGCCGCTGACCAGCTGCAGCCGCAAGAGGTTTCGAGACAGGTCTTCGTCCGAGTGATCGATCTTGTCGGCCGGGCAGGGCTGGGGCAGGCCACCCACGTCGCTGTTCTGGACGATGAGACAGCGGCGGTGAGGGCGCACCCCGAACAACAGAAAGTTGGTGGTGAAGGCGCCGACCGAGATGACCCCCAGCCCTGCCTCGGTGCCGGCGAACAACCAGCCCTTGCGGCGCTGTCCGTTCTGAAACTGCCCCACGCCGAAGGGGACGAAGTTCAGGGCGTACGAATGCCGCTCGTAGACCACCACCTTGGCGCTGGCGACCCGCAGGCGCTCGGCCTCCAGCAGCCTTTGCGCCGCCTGCTCGGCCTGCTGCTTCTTGCGCTTGGCCTCCAGCGCGGCGATCTCGTCTTCTTCCTCCCTGACCACGTTGTTGAAAAAATCAACGACGCGTGGCGGGTCCAGGAGCGGATCGAACCGGTAGTCCGGGCGCAGCTCCAGCAGCTTTCGAAATTCAATCTTGGCCTCGGCGGGACGACCCTCGAACAGGTTGGCGACGCCCAGCATGCGGTGGGCCTGGACCACCTCGCCCTCGCTGTCCAGCCGCAGGTCTGGGTACAGCAGCGGGCGCAGGATCGCGATGGCGCGCTGGTACTCGCCGCGGCCGAACGCGATGCGGCCGCGATCGAACTCCTGGGCGGGCGACAGCAGCGCCGCCATCATCGTAAAGAACAGGATGGCGGTGTTCACTCTTTGCCGGTCCTGACTTTCACGACGTGGGTCAGCCGCTGGCCGGCGCGGACCGTCACCCGTTCGGAGGTGAAGGCGTCGCCCGTGTCGACGCCGATCTCGATCTCCTTGTCGGCCTCGTCGGTGGCCAGGAATGGCACGGAGATGTCCTCGCCCGGTTTGGCGGGCGTGGCTTTGCCGCCCCGGCTGGGGTCCTTGACGATGATGCGGGCGTTCGGGATCTCCGGCTCCGTGGTCACCAGCAGGCGGGCCGGCCGCCACTTCAGGCGGCGGGCGATGATGTTGTCGGGCGGCAACGGTCGCTCAGGGCCCAGCTCGATCCGCTCGACAAAGCAACAGCCGGACGGGCTGCGAAACTCGATGACGTGGTTTCCCGGCCAGGGAACAGCCAGGCTCTTGTGGTCGGGGTCATAGGCGAACTGGCGCTCGCCATCCAGGTAGACGTCGACGTTCTGCGGGGTCGGTCCCAGCACGAAGGTGCGGCCACCGGCGACGGCCTCCGCTTCGCCTGACGGGGGCGACATCGACGGATGTCCCGAGCCATGACCTGGGCGCGGGCGCTGGTCGAGGCGTCTGTCACCGGCCGCCAGCGGCGCCGGCTTGATGGCCGGCTCGATCGGTTTGGCGGGCGGCGCGGGCGAGATCGGCGGCGGCGCCACGACCGGCGGCGCGGACGCCACCCCGGCAGGCGGCGGGCGCCGGGCGGGCGGCGGCTGCAGTCGCGCGATCCCCCAGGTCATGCCGGCAATGCCCGCGACGATCGCCACCACCAGCGCCGCGTTCCTCAGCCGCGTGCGTCCCTCCAGCTTCTGCAGGGCCGCCAGCACGCCGGCGTGCTGTGGATTGAACGCCAGCACGCGGTTCCACAGCTCCATGGCCCGCGCCGATCGACCGGCCTCCAGCTGTCGTTCGGCGCCCGCCACCAGCGCGGCGGCCATCCGATCGGTCAGCGCCTTTTCATAACCGTCGGGATCGGAAAAATAGGCGCGCAGCTCCGACCGGACGTCGGTCAGGCCGGCCTCGGCCAGGTACTCGCCGAGGTCGCCGGCCAGCAGCGCCACGGTGGCGTAACGGTCGTCGGGGTTGCGGGCCAGCGCGCGCGAGATGATGCGGGACAGACCGTCGCCGATCTCCCGGTTCAGCGTGCGCGGATCGGGAAACTTCCCCTCGCCGATGCGCCGCAAGACCTCGTGCGGGTTCTTGCCGCTGAAGGGCAGGCTGCCGGTGGCCAGCTGGTACAGCATGATCCCCACCGAGAAGACGTCGGTGCGAAAATCCAGCGGCTTGCCCTCGATCAGCTCGGGCGCCATGTACGCCGGCGAGCCGAGCAGCTGGCCGGTCACCGTCATCCGCTGCAGGTCGACCACCTGGGCGATGCCAAAGTCCATCAGCTTGAGCAGGCCGTCCTTCCGCACCATCACGTTTTCCGGCTTGATGTCGCGGTGGATGATCCCGACGCTGTGGGCATGCACCAGCGCGCCGCTCATCTCGGCGGCGATGAGGGCCGCCACCTCGGGGTGTGACGGCTGATGCTCGTTCAGCCACTGCTTCAGGGTGGGGCCGTCGATGAACTCGGTGACGATGTACGAGCTGGGCGAGTTGATGCCGGAGTAATCGAAGATCTCCAGAATGTTCTCGTGGCGAAGCTTGGCCACCGCTTGCGCCTCGCGCTCCAGGCGGGCCTTGGATTCAGGCTCGGCCGACAGGTGGTGGTGCAAGATCTTGATGGCGACCTCGCGCTTGAGCGTGCTGTCGGACGCTCGATACACGATCGCCATCCCTCCTTGTCCTACCTCCTGGAGGAGCTTGTACCGATCCGGGATCCGCGCTTGCTCCATAGCCTCCACGACTTCCGTGTCATAGGACCAAGGCTAAGGGCTGCATATTACGGGTCTTCCCTGCTGGCTTCAAGGCCCCCTCCCTCCTGAAATGCCTGTCACGGGGGGGAGACCCCAATCCATGGGCTGACGCAACGGCGGACGGTCAGCTGGCGATGGGGTGGGCGAGGAAATAGGGGATGGCTTCCGCCATCAGATCCAGGTCCGGGTCCAGCTGCTTGCCGATCCCTTCGGTTACGGCGATGGCGATGTTGACGATGGTGAAGCTGGGGTTCACGCGCACCCGGTGCCGCCGCAGGATCCCCAGCATGTCCAGCAAGACCTTGCCGACCTGCACCTCTCCCAGGCGCTGGCCCCAGTAGCGTCCCACGAACTCGATGATGGCGGCGCGGTAGCGTTCGAAAGCCTCCGGATCGACCGGGGCGGGGTGACCGGGCCGGGCGTTGGCGGACATCTCGAACATGATGCGGGCCATCGCGTCGCCGTCGCGCTGAGCCCAGGCGGCGAAGAAGCGGGCAAAGCCGCGGCGGTGGGGATCGTCCAGCTCGCCCACCAGGCCCAGGTCTAAAAGGGCGATCTTGTCGTCGGGCGTGATGAAGATGTTGCCGGGGTGCAGATCGGCGTGCACGAACCCGTCCTCGAAGATCATCTTCAGCAGCACCGACAGACCCAGGCGGGCCACCCGTTTGGGATCCGACCGGGTGTTGCGGGTGGCCAGGATCTTCGTCCCCTCGATGAAGCTCATGGCCAGGATTCGCTCCGTCGACAGCGATTCGATGATCTCCGGGAAGATCACCGTGTCGTGACCCCGAAAATTCTCGCGAAAGCGGCGGTTGTTGCGGGCCTCGATGCGAAAATCCAGCTGGGCGAAGACGGCGCGGCCGAACTCCTCGACGGTGTCGATGGGCGCCAAGGTGGCGATGGACGGGATGGCGTTGATGATCCGGGCGCCGATGCGCATCACCGCCAGGTCAAACGTGCACAGCTCGACCACGTTGGGGCGGCGGACCTTGACGGCGATGATCCGGCCGCCGGGAAGGCGCGCCTTGTGGACCTGGGAGACCGAGGCCGAGGCCAGCGGCACCGGCGCGAACTCGGCGAACAGCTGGTTCATGGGGCGGCCCAGGTCCTCCTCCAGCGTGCGCACCACGGCGTTGAACGGGAACGGACCGACGTCGTCTTGCAGCTGTTCCAGCGCCCGGGAGATGTAGTCGGGGATGAGATCGGGCCGCGTGCTCATGATCTGGCCGACCTTGATGAAGGTGGCGCCCAGGTCTCGAAAGAGATCGAGCACCACCTGCCCGAACCAGGCCTGCCGGCGGCTCTTGCCGCGCAGCCGCGCGAGAAGGATCCACCACCCGACCCACCAGCGCGTCCAGTGCTTGGCGACCAGGAAGGCGATGGTCATCGCCCGCAGCGCCAGGCGCCATCGGGGCAAAGACTTCGCGGCCATGACCAGAATTTTATACTATCCCGGGTATGACCGCCCCCGTTCCTCTGGCCGAGCTCCGTAAGAACGAGCCCAAGACAGCCGTCGAGATGTGGAAACGGCGGGTGGCTCGCAGCGCCGGCCGGCCCGCTTTTCGTCACAAGGAGGGCAACGCCTGGGCCACGATGACCTGGGCGGAAGCCGACGCCGTGGCGCGGGAGATCGCCTCCGGTCTGGTGGCCCAGGGCGTGGTTCCCGGCGATCGGATCTGCCTGCTGTCGCAGACCCGCCTGGAATGGGTGCTGTGCGATCTGGGCATCCTGCTGGCGGGCGCGGTGACAGTGCCCATCTACGCCTCCAACACCGCCGAGCAGTGCGAGTTCATCATCCGCGACGCCGGCGCCAAGCTGGTCATCGTCGAGGACGCCGCCCAGCTGGACAAGCTGATCCCGCTGCGCCACCGGCTGTTCACGGTGATGTCCCTGGTCCACATCGCCGGTGACGCCAAGCTGGAGAAGCCGGACGCCAAGGGACGCTCGGTCATCACGGTGGTCGAGGCGGTGCAGGGCGCCACAGATTTCGTGCAGTCACTGGAAGGCCTGCGCGCGGCCGGGCGCGCCTGGAGCGGCGCTCATCCGGACGAGCTGGACAAGCACGCGGAGACGGTGGGCCCCGATTCGACGTTCACCATCATCTACACGTCGGGCACCACGGGAAATCCCAAGGGCGTGGTGTTGACCCATCAGAATCTCGCCTCCGGTGTCTGCAGCGTGGTGCGGGCCATGGAGATGCGCGAGGACGACGAGCAGTACCTGTTCCTGCCGCTGGCCCACGTCCTGGGGCGCGAGCTGGAATGGGCGCCCTTCGAGATCGGCTGCGTCACCATCTTTTCCGAGGGGATCCCGAAGATCAAAGACAACTTGACGGAGACCCGGCCCACGTTCATGGCCGGCGTGCCGCGCATCTTTGAAAAGTTCTACGCCGGCGTGCAGGCGGGCCTGAAGCAGGGCTCACCCACAAAGCTGAAGCTGATCGCCTGGGCCTTGCGCGTCGGCAAGGAAGCGTCGCTGCGCCAGCGGACCGGCAAGATGGTGGGACCGTGGCTGGGTCTGCAGCGGGCCATCGCGGACAAGCTGGTGTTCAGCAAGCTGCGGGCGCGCCTGGGGCTGGATCGCTGTCGCTTCCTGATCTCGGGCGGGGCGCCGCTGGGCGCCGAGATCGGCGAGTTCTTTCACGCCGTCGGTGTGCTGATCCTGGAGGGATACGGCCTGACCGAGACGGTGGCGGCGGCCTTCCTCAATCGGATCGAGAGGTTTCGTTTCGGTACGGTGGGACCGGCGCTG
>DATLVT010000866.1:0-14281 GCA_035577105.1 Polyangia bacterium | reverse complement strand
GCCACCGCTGCCGGAGGTGCCGCCGCTTCCGGGACTGCCGCCGCTTCCGAGAACGCCGCCGCTTCCAGGGGCGTTGCCGCCGCTTCCGCTGTTGCCGCCGCCGCTGCCGCTTCCGCAACCTGCCAGAAACACCGCCACGCCAAGTCCCAACGCCAGCCCACGACAACAATTCCGGAGAGCGTCAGTCATCGATCCAGCCTTTCATCCCTCGGCGCGCAGCGCCCCGAATCAGCCGGCTTTTCGGCTGACCTTGCGCGTTCGTCGGTACTGGTCCGCGGCCACCGCGAACAGCAGGACCACGCCCCGCGCCGTCTCTTGATAAAAAGTGGGGACGTTCATCAGGCTCATGCCGTTGTTGAGGCTGCCCATGAGCAGGGCGCCCACCAGGGCGCCAAAGACGCGCCCGCGGCCGCCCGTCAGCGAGGTGCCGCCGATGATCGCCGCCGAGATGGCGTCTAGCTCCAGGAACAACCCGGCGCTGCCGGCGACGGCGCCGCCCACCCGGGCGGTCAAGGCCACCCCGGTGACGCCGTAGGCGAGGCCGGCGATCAGGAAATTGTAGAAGATGACCCGGTTGACGCGAATGCCGGACAGCCGGGCCGCCTCGGGGTTGCCGCCAATGGCGTACAGCTGCAGCCCAAAGCGGGTGCGGCGCATGACGATCTCGGCGCCCACGGCGGTGATGGCCACCAGCAGCACCAGGTAGGGAATGCCTTGCCGCGACGCCACCCAGGCGAACGCAACGCCCCCCACGATGAAGGGGGCCATCCGTCGCGTCATGTGTGAGCCGATGCCGTCCAGAAGACCCAGCTGTTGCGCCCGCCGCGCGCCCAGCAGTTGAAAGCCGGCGAAGGCGCCGATCCCGACGACGATCAGCGCGATGGCCGGAGCGGGCGGAAGAAAACCGGTGGCCAGATCGGCCAGCGAATCGGGCAACGGCGCCAGCGTCGAGCCGTTGGTGGCGATCATCGAAGCGCCGCGGAAATAGAGCATCCCGGCCAGCGTCACGATGAACGACGACACCCCCATGCGCGTCACCCACAGCCCCTGCCAAGCCCCCATGGCCACGCCGGCCCCCAGCGCGATGATCACCGCCAAGACGGGATTCACGTCATGGTTGATGGTGAGGAGGGCCACCACCACGCCGACCAGGGCGACGGCCGACCCCACCGACAGGTCGAAGTTCCGGGTGACGATCAGCATGACGGCGCTGATGGCCGCCAGGCTGACGATCGACGTCTGCAGCGCCAGCAGAACCAGGTTTCGCTGGGTCAGGAACGTTCCCTCGGTGGTGAACTGGAAAAAGATCCAGATCCCGGCCACCACCAGCAACAGCGTGGAATCGCGGAAGAGGTCGCGACTGAACAGGCGCCGCAGCATGGTCATACCCCCGCCGCCAGACGTAAGAGACGCTCTTCGCTGATGTCGTCGCCCACCAGATCACCGACGGCGGCGCCGTTGCGCAACACGGTGACGCGGTGACAGACGTCGACCAGCTCCTCGGCCTCCGACGAGATCAGCAAGAGTGCGCAGCCTTCCGCGGACAGCGTCTTCCACAGCTGGTTGATCTCGTGGCGCGCCCCGATATCGATGCCGCGCGTGGGATCGACCAGCAACAAGACGCGCGCCCCGGTGGCCAGCCAGCGCGCCACCTGGACCTTCTGCTGATTGCCTCCGCTCAGCGATCCGACCTGTGTGTCGATGCTGGGGGCGCGGATGGCCAGGCGTTTCATGTAATCGGTGGCCAGGCGCCTGATCTTGGGGACGTCGAGGAATCCTCGTCGCGTGACCGTGCCCAGGCAGGCCAGCACGATGTTGTCGGCGATGGTGTGCTCGTGAACCAGGCTCTCCCGCCGATCTTGCGCCACCAGGCCGATTCCATACCCGATGGCGTCTGCGGGATGATCGATCTCCACCTCGCAACCGTCGACGGAGACCTTGCCTTCGACCTCGCCCGGCCATGCCCCGAAGATGGCCTGCGCCACCTCGCCGCAGCCGGCTCCCAGCAATCCAAACAGACCCAAGATCTCTCCTTTGGCCACGCTCAAAGAAACCCCGTTGACCGGCGGGCGCCGGCGCTGATCCGGATCGTGCACCACCAGATCGCGCACCTCCAGGGCGATTTCAGCCGAAGCTTCTGCCGATGCTTCAGCCGACGCTTCGCGGCCGTCCGGTTTGACGGGCTGGCCGCGGTCGGCACCGGCGGCAGCGGCGTCGCCTTCGCCATGGCCGCCCATCGCGCTGGCGCCGCTGGTCCCCAGCATGGCGCGCACCACGTCGTTCTTCGCCTCGGCGTGGGCCGGGTACTCGCCAGCGGCGCGCCCGTCGCGCATGACCACGATGCGGTCGGCGATGGCGAACACCTCGGCCAGGCGGTGAGACACGAAGATGCACGCCACGCCCCGGCCGCGCAGCACGCGCATGCGGTCGAACAGGCGCTGCGCTTCGTTGTCGGTCAAGGCCGCCGTCGGTTCATCCAGGATCAACAGGCGCGCCTTCTTGGAGAGGGCGCGCGCGATGGCTATCAGCTGCTGGGTGGCCAGATCCAGCGTTCCCATGGTGGCGCTGGCATCGACGGCGACGTCGAATTCGGCCAGCGTGCGGCGCGCCTGCGCCAGCCGGGAGGCCTCGTCGATGAAGCCGAAACGGGTCGGCTCGGTGTTGAGGAACATGTTCTCAGCGACGGTGAGATCGGGCACCACGTTCACCTCTTGCGGCACCAGCGCGACGCCCAGGGCCTGGGCCTGGGACACGCTGGTGGCGCGAAAGGGGCGATCGTTCTGAAGGGTGATCTCGCCTTCGTAGCTGCCGTAGGGGTGGACGCCGGCCAAGATCTGGATGACGGTGGACTTGCCGGCGCCGTTTTGCCCCAGCAGCGCCATCACCTCACCCTCGTTGACCGTCAGATCCAGATGATCGACGGCGACCACGCCGGGGAATCGTTTGACGATCCCCCGGGCTTGCAGCAGGGGCGTTGCGGTCACTTGCAGTGAGGCTTTTTCGCCGGGACGTTCTTGTACACGTCATCGGGCTTGAGCCAGTACTGGTGCGCGCAGACGAAGGCCGGCATGTCCTTGGCGGTCACCAGATAGATGGGCGTCTTGGCCCAGGGGATCTGGCCGGCGCCGTTGTTGACGACGTCCTCGGTCTTGATCTCCTCACAGCGGGCCAGGGCCACCGCGACCTTGCCGGCCCGAACGGCCATCTCGTCGGGCGCCGGCCACAGCGTGCCGAACATCTTTCCCTCGACGATGGCCTGCGCCGCCGACAGCTCCATGTCCTGGCCGGTGATGGGGATCGATCCCGGCTTCAGGCCAGCGCCGTGCACGGCCTGCAGCACGCCCAGCGACATGCCGTCGTACGAGACCAGAAAGGCGTTCACCTTGTTGCCGTTCTTGGTCAGGGCGTTCTCCGCGTGGGCCTGGGCCGGCTCGGTCTTCCACTTCGGCGTGAACTGGTCGAGGACGATCTTGACGTCGCCCTTCTTGACCAGCGGCTCCAGCACCTGGCGATAACCTTCCTGCATCTTCGTCGATCCGGTCTGGCCCGGGTCGCCGCCGATGAGGGCATAGTTCCCCTTGGGCACGCTGGCCACAACGGCCTTGGCGGCGGCGATGCCTCCCTCTTTCGGATCGCGACCGATGAAGGCGGCGTGCTTGGCGTTCAGGATGACGTCGTCGTACGAGGCCACCGGGATGTTCGCCTTGGTGGCCAGCTTGGCGATGGTGCCGGCCACGTTGAAGTCCACCGGCTGGATCACGATGGCGTCGACGCCCTTGGTGATGACGTTCTCCGCCTGCGACACCTGGGTGTTGGGATCGTTCTCGGCCGACTGGAAGATCACCTTGAAACCGGCCGCCTCGACGGTCTTCTGGAAGAACGGAACGTCGGCGTGCAGGTAACGAAACGCGGTCTGCTGCTTCAGGAGGAAGGCGATGCGCCCGGTCTTCCCGGGGGTGCAAGCGGCGATCGCGCGCGCCGGGACGAACGCCCCGGCGACGACAGCCGCGGCCACCAGGGTTGCGAGAACCGCACTGCGCGACTGCCGGCCAATTTGTCCAGATGTCATGATTGTCCTTTCGCGGGGCGCCTGCGCACTCTGTGGAAACGACGACCAAGGCCAACCGACGGTGCGCGGATGCCGGCAAGCGGGACGGCACCCAGGCGGATCATGAAACGTCGGATGTTATGCGATGATACCGTTAACATCGGTCTCGTCGGGGCGGCAAGCGAAAAGCTTTTGGCCCCTGCGTCACTATGAACAAAACCTAGGCGGTCAGCGCGTCGATGCGCGCCAGCTCCTCCCGGCTGAAATCCAGCTTGGCCAGGGCCGCCACGTTCTGTTCGACCTGCTCGGGACGCGACGCGCCCATGACCGCGGAGACCATACCCTTGTGGCGAAGCACCCAGGCCACGGCCATCTGCGCCAGCGTCTGTCCCCGATCTTGAGCCAGAGCGTTGAGGCCGTTCAGGATGCGCTTCTTTTCTTCCTTGGACTTGGAAGCCACCCAGGCAGAGGCCCACTCGCGCGCAGGACGCGTGTCAGCGGGGACGACGCCGTCCTGATACTTGCTGCCCGACAACAGCCCCGAGGCCAGCGGGCAGAACGCGATCACGCCGATGCCGAGGCGATCGGTGTGGGGCAGCAGATCAGCCTCGATCGTGCGCCCCAGCATGTTGTAGTAGGGCTGATGGATGGTGATCGGTGCCAGGCCGTCGCGCTCGACGATCTGGTGCGCCGCCTCGACCTGGGCGCCGGTGTAACTGGACAACCCCACGTACAGGGCCTTGCCTTGCTTGACCAGCGTATCCAGGGCGCCCAGCGTCTCTTCGAAGGGCGTGTTCGGATCCGGACGATGCGAATAGAAGATGTCGAAGTAGGGCAGGCCGGTGCGCTTCAGCGACTGATCGCAGCTGGCGATGATGTACTTGCGCGAACCCCATTCGCCGTAAGGCCCCGGCCACATGCGATAGCCGGCCTTGCTGGAGATGATCAGCTCGTCGCGCGGCATGTCCTTCAAGATCCGGCCGCAGACCGTCTCGGCGTTGCCGGCCGGCGTGCCGTAGTTGTTGGCCAGGTCGAAATGCGTGATGCCGAGATCAAAAGCCCGGAACATGCACGCCTTGGCGACGTCGCCGTCGTGCGTGCCCCCGTAGGTCTCCCAGGCGCCCAGCGAGACGGCGGGCAGCTGTAAACCGCTGCGTCCGCAGCGGCGGTATTGCATCTTCTCGTAACGGTTGGTGGCGAATGTGTGGGTCATTGTCTGGGTCATGGGCCCTTCGATCTGTGGTTGGTCTTGCGGCCTGCTTCGACGACGGGGGGAACGATTCCTGCCCTGGCTCCGCACGATTCCCGAACGATCAACTCCGCCTGCAAGACGACGTGCCGGCGGGGACCAGTCGCTTCACCGGTGATGCGGTGGAGCAGGATCTCAGCGGACAAGGTGCCGAACATTTCGGTGGGTTGGTTGATGACGGTCAGGAACGGCGAGAGCACGGCCAGGTGCTCCACGTCGTCGAAACAAACCAGAGCGATGTCCTTAGGTACCGCCAGCCCCCGTTCACGGACCGCCTGCATCGCGCCCAGGGCGGTCATATTGTTGACGGCGAACACCGCGGTCGGGCGTGCGTCAAACCCCAGGAACTGTTGCATCGCCCCGTATCCGCCCATCCGATCGGCGGTGGTACGGATGATCAGCTCGGGCGCCATGGGCAGACCGGCCGCCTTCAGCGCCTCGGCGTAGCCGCGCAAACGTTCGCGCGACGTCGAGACGTTGTCCGGTTCGACGATGGCGCCGATGCGCCTGTGCCCCACGGAGATGAGGTGGTTCATCAGGGTCCGTGCCCCGGCCACGCTGTCGGCCTGGACTAGATCGCAGGGGAGGCCGGCCACCGACCGGTCGATGAGGACGAAGGGGAACTTGCGCCGGACAAAGGGCATCAAGTTGGCCTTCGAGCGATCGCCCACCGGGGCGATGAGGAGGCCCTCCACGCGGTGAGCGATCATGTCCTCCACGTACTGTCGTTCCAGGCCCAGATCCCCCTCGCTGTTGCACAGCAGGAGTCGATAGCCGGCTCGTCGCGCCACGGTTTCAGCGCCCCGAACCACGATGGCGAAGAAGGGATTGACGATGTCGGGAACGATCAGTCCCAGCGCTCCCGTCCGCTTGGACATCAGCCCGCGGGCCACGCCGTTGGGGACAAAGTCCAGCTCGGTCACGGCGCGTTCGACGCGGCGGCGGGTTTCAGGCCGTACCCCGACGCCGCCGTTGATGACCCGGGAAACGGTCATCGCGGAGACGCCGGCGCGCTTGGCGACGTCGTGGACAGTGGCATTCATTGCGACAGCTTCACCTTGGGATCCGCGACGCCAATTACCGCGATCCAGTGGGGCGGTCAAATGCGCGTTTCGCGTTCTTGACAAAAAGAAATGTTACCGTTAACAACATAGGCGGTTCGCCGGCGAAAAACGAGCGATAATCGGTCCGACCGTGCTGGCTGGTCCAACCGGTCGAGTTTGTTTAGAATTTTGCTGCCTGGCGGCTATTCTTCAATCGTCTGTGCAAGTGAGGTTTTTTTGATGAACCGGCAGGTCACGACGTGTCTGGTCGTCTTCGCCCTGGCGGCGTGCGGCGACGGATGCGGTGGCGACCCGCAAGGCACGGGCGGCAACGGGGGCGGTGGTCCGGGGGACTCGAGTGGCGGCAATTCAGGCGCCGGTTCCGGGGGCAGCGGCGGGTCCGGCAACCAGGGCAGCGGCGGCAACGGAAGCAGTGGCTCCGGAGGAAAAATCCAGGGCAATGGCGGATTCGATGACGGTAAACTCTTTGCTGATGCAGCGCCCCCCACAGCGCCGGTCGACACGTCCATGCCATCCGGCGGCGACGCCTCCGTCCCGTCAGACGGCAGTGGCCAGGTTTCCGGGGTGGCCGTGAAGATGTTCCCGTCGCTGGGCATCAACCTGTCGTTCATGCAGAACGGGGCCGACGTGACGATGGTGGCGACCCACAAGGGGTGCGGCGCCATGACAATCCAGATTCACGGCGGATTTTCTTGTGACAACACCAGCACCCAGGGCGGTGTCTGGGACGGCAAGCGCGGTGATGGCATTACCGGTCCCATCACCTGCGACGCTTCGCAGACGGGCACGCTGACCTATACCCGGCCGGGCAACGATCCAACCTTGAACTGGACAGTCGGAGACCACAACGCAAAGACGGACGTGACCTATCACCCGATCTTTGTCGATGGCCACTGCCTGACGTTCTTCTGATGAAGGCCGCCATGACTTTTCGTCGAGCCGCGCAAAAGGGGTGTCCGATGCTGAAACGACTATTTTCTTGCGCTGAAATCGCGGTGCTGGTCCTGGCGACCGCGGCAGGTTGCTCGGGATCGATCGATGGTTCTGGCCCCAACACGGGACCGATCATGCCGGGAGGCAGCGGCGGCAACAGCGGCAGCGGCGGCAGCTCGATGAAGGTCTGCACGCCCAACACGTCGCTGGCGCCGACGCGCATCTGGCGCCTCACCGATCAGCAGTACGTCAACGTCGTGGCGCAGGTCTTTGGCGTGCGGATGCCCGCCGAGGTGACCCAGGCAGACACGCAGCCGGCCGATTTCACCAGCACCTCCGAGGCGCCGGAGTTGACGGTGCAGGCCACCACGGCCAACGCCTACGCCACCGCCGCGCACACCGCCGCGGTGGGCGCCGTCACCGCGAACCTGAATGTCTTCTTGCCGTGCGGCACCACGTCGCCGTCGGATACCTGTGTCGAGAAGTTCATCCGCAATCGCGTGGCGCGGGCCTTCGGGCGGCCGGTGACGGATGCGGAGGTTCAGGACCTGCTTGGCATCTATCACACCGGGGTGATGACGGAGAATCCGGCCGCCGGCGTCCGTCTGATCATCGAAGCCACGCTGCAGGCGCCGTCGTTTCTGTACCGCACCGAGCTGGGCACCAGCGCGTCCAACGGCAAGGTCAAGCTGACCGCGCACGAGCTGGCCACCGCGATCGCCTTCGCGCTGCTGGACTCTGTTCCCGACGATCAGCTCTGGTCCAAGGCGGAGGCCGGTTCGCTGCTGACCCCGTCGGTGCTGTCGGCGGAGATCGACCGGCTGCTGGCGCTGCCGGCCGTGCAGGCCAACCTGGCGGCCAAGGCCGGCTTCTGGCTGGGCATCGAAAAGCTGCGGTCCATCGTCCCCAAGGACCAGATGTTGTTCCCCGAGTTCACCGCCGACCTCAAGCAGAGCCTGTACCGGAGCGCGCAGATGTTCGTTCAGGATCTGATCTCGCACGGGACCATGAGCGATCTGCTGACGTCGAACCGGGTCTATGCGAACGCCAACATCGCCAAGGTCTACGGCATTCCCGGCGTGACCAGCAACGACCTGGTTCCCGTTGATGTGTCCGGGACCGATCGCAGCGCCGGCATCTTGACCCAGCCGGCCGTGCTGGCGGCCTGGGCCCACCCGAACCGCGGCGACGTGATTCATCGCGGCCTGTACGTCTATTACGCGCTGGTCTGCGGGGCCAAGCTGCCGCCCCCGCCGGACAACGCCACCGCGGTGGCGTCTCGGTTCCCGGCCAACGCCACCGAGCGCGAGAAGGCGCAGCTGCGGGCGTCCGCTCCAGAAGGGTGCGGGTCCTGCCACGGGTTGTTCGATCCGCTGGGGCTGGTCAGCGAACGTTACGACGCCATCGGCCGGTATCAGGCCACGGACGCCATGGGGCAAAGCATCGACAGCTCGTCGATGCTGAAAAACCTGGGACCCGATCTCGACGGGCCGGTGTCGGGAATGGCCGACCTGGTGGGCAAGCTGAAGGGTGGGCGGCGCGTCTCTGACTGCGCGGTTCAGAATCTTTCGGTGGTGGTGCTGGGGCGGTCGGTCGTCGAGGACACCTCGTGCGAGCTGCAGAAGGTGCAAGACCGGTTCGCGGCGTCGGGCTCCTTCGGCGATTACTATCGCGCCATCCTGACGGCGCCAGGCTTTTTGACCCGGGACGTGGCCCAGTGACAAGAAAAGGCACGACGATGAAAAAGCGAGATCTGTTCAGCCACATTCCCCGACGCACGTTCCTGGCGGGCGTCGGCACCACGGCCGCTGGAACGTTGCTGCGGCCGCTGTTCGCGTCGGCGGCGGGCGCATCGCCGACCCGGCTGCTTATCGTTCATCGCCCCTGCGGCACGTTCCCCACCCAGTTCTTTCCGCAGGGCGGGAACGCCACCACCTTCACGCTGCCGCCCATCCTGGCGCCGCTCGCGCCGCTTCAGAACGACATGGTCATCCTGAACGGCATCTACTGTCCGCGCGATCACGGCTGGGCCGGCGATCAACACGGCGCCGGGTTGATCACCATGATGTCGGGCAAGAGGCCCATCGAGATTCCGGGCACCAACTCGGGCGGCGACGCCAACGCCAAGAACCAGATGGCGGCCGGGCTGTCCATTGATCAGTTCTTGCTGGGCAAGCCGGAAGCCAACCTGAAAGGGATGACCACCGGATCGATCCAGTCGACGGCGTACCGGCCGTCGAGCATCGGGTTGCCCAACTTCAAGGTGATGTCCTACGACGCCAACGGGGCGATGTTCCCGGAGAGCCGCGCCGACACCTTGTTCGCCAACATCTTCGGTGGGTCGGTGGCCAACGTGTCGCCCGAAGCGCTGATGCGGATGCGCGCCCAGAACAAGAGCGTGCTGGACTTCGTGCACAAGGATCTGACCCGCCTGCGGGGGCTGGTTCCCAACTCGCAGACGCAGAAGCTGGACGCGCACCTGGACGGGATCTCCAAGCTGGAGGCGCGACTGATGCCTCCCGCCAGCAATCCGAACGGGGCGGCCTGTCCTGGACCGTCGCAGACGACGCTGCCCGACCCCACGGGCGACGCGACGGTGGACGAGGCTCAGCACAAGACGCTGGCGCAAAATCAGTTGGGCCTGATCATGGCGGCGTTCCAGTGCGACCTCACCCGCGTGGCGACGTTCACGTTCGCCCACGGGAACTCGGCGCTGCGATTTGCGAAGATCATCCCCGGATTCTCCGACGGTGGCGGCCACCACGATATCTCGCACAACATGGGCGCCACGAACCTGCACGCCGCCATCGAGACGTTCTATGCGCAGCAGATGGCCGATTTCCTGATGAAGATGAAGGCCACGCCCGACGGCGACGGCTCGCTGCTGGATCACACGCTGGTTGTCTACCTGAACGAGTGCTGCTTTGGCTGGTCGCACTCCGTCGAGAACATGCCGGTCCTGATGTTCGGCGGTAAATCGCTGAAGCTGCAGACCGGACGCCACCTGCAGTTCGGGACCCGGTTCATGAACGACGTCTGGGTGGCGGCGGCCAACGCCATGGGCGTGATGATGCCGACGTGGGGCGACACGGCGTTCAGCAAGGGCGCCGTGACCGGGTTGTTCGGCTAGCCAGGTCCTGCCTTGCGGATCTCGCGGGTGCGGGCTTTCACCCGCGGGCGCCTTCGCTAGCCGCGCGCCACGGCCAGGACGGACAGGATGTCGGCGGCGTGGCCGACCGGTTTCACCTTGGGCCACACGTGCATGATGCGGCCGTCCTTGTCGATGAGATAGGTGACCCGTTTCGTCAGGCCCATGAAGCCGCTGACGTGATACTTGGCGGCCAGCTCGCCACCTCGATCGGGGAGCAGGGGGAAGGGGAGACTGTATTTCTGGGCGAACGCTTGGTGCGAGACATTGTCCTGGGTGGACACGCCGAAGACAGCGACGCCGGCCTGCTGCAGCCGATCCCAGGAGTCGCGGAAGTCGCACGCCTCCTTGGTGCAGCCTGGCGTGTCGTCGTGAGGGTAGAAATACAGCACGACGTAACGGTTCTTCAGGTCCGCCAGGTGAACCGCCTGGCCGTCATGGGCCACGACGGAAAAATCAGGCGCGGGCGCCCCCACCGGCAAGAGATCTTTATCAATGGTCGTCACGTCGCCTTCCTGGTGAGGCGCCGCCGCCTTGTTCTGGCCACACGCCGACAGGGAGATGACCGCAGCGACGGCCGCCACCAGTGGATTGCGATGACCACGGCCGGGAGTTGCTGGCATGCGGTCGCTTTAGCGCGAGATCCGCACGCCAGCCAGCACAAAGCGCAGAAGCGCCTCCGGACGTTCCGGTCAGGTAGCGGGTGTCACCTCGGCGACACGTGGCCGACCCGGATCAACAGGATGACGTCAGGGGGCGGCTCGCCGGAACAGTCGCAGCGCCAGCAGCAGAACGATGGCGCCGATGAAGGCGACGAAGATGGTCCCTGCCAGACCATGGAACGGCGTTCCGATGTGCAGGCCCCGAAATATCAGCCCGCCCAGAAAGGATCCTACGATTCCCACGACGATGTCCCCGACCACGCCCAGCCCACCACCAACCACCGCCGACGCCAGCCAGCCGGCGACCAGGCCGACCGCAATCCATATCAGAAATGTCTCCAGGTTCATCGGACCTCCAGTGATTGCTGCGTTTACGTGTGAACTGTCATGCGCGTAGTCTAGCGAAGCGCATGCCACCGGTGGGCAGGTGGGATGGTCATCATCCACGCTCGGGGAAAACTTTCCAGGAGCCGCTTGTCGTCCCGCGGGACGATCTTATTTTTGCAGTCGCTTGGTCTTCGGTGGGGCGAAGACGGCTGCCACATTATATGAGCGCTTTCGAAGAGGCCAATCCAGCGACGCAGTCGACCTCACTGAACGGTCGCCGCCTGACGGTGGGCGCGGAGGTGGCACCGGACGGCGTTCACTTTCGCGTCTGGGCACCGGAGCGCAAGCGCGTGTCGGTGGTGATCGAAAGCGGGCCGATTGTCGATCTGACCCGCGAAAAAAGCGGGATGTGGTCGGGGCTGGGGGCCAACCTGAAACCGGGCGTGCTTTATCGATACCGGCTGGATGACGATGAGATCTTGCTGCCCGATCCGGCGTCGCGTTTTCAACCGAAGGGACCGCACGGCCCGTCGGAGGTGATCGATCCCGGGCATTACGCGTGGCGCGATCGCGACTGGCCCGGCGCCGCGCTGGCCGGACAGGTGATCTACGAGCTGCACATCGGCACCTTCACGGCTGCCGGGACCTGGGCGGGCGCTGCCAGGCGGCTGGCGGACCTGAAGGAGCTGGGCGTGACGATGATCGAGGTGATGCCGGTGGCCGAATTTCCCGGCGGGTTTGGCTGGGGATACGACGGCGTCCAGTGGTTCGCGCCCTATCACGGATACGGACGCCCCGACGACTTTCGCAGCTTCGTCGACGAGGCGCATGCCGCCGGCCTGGCGGTGATTCTGGACGTCGTCTACAACCACTTCGGCCCGGACGGAAATTACCTGCCGGCCTTCTCGCCGTATTACCTGTCCAAGGAAGCGACGGAGTGGGGCGATGCCCTCAACTACGACGGGCCCAACGCCGGGCCGGTCCGCCAGTTTGTGATGGAGAACGCCGCCCACTGGATCGCCGAGTACCACCTGGATGGGCTGCGCCTGGACGCCACCCAAAGCATCTTCGATCGCTCGGAGGAGCACATCGTGGCGGCGCTGACCAGGCGCGCGCGCGCCGCCGCCGCCGAGCGACAGATCGTCGTCATCGCCGAGAATGAACCGCAGGAAACGCGGTTGGTGCGGCCGGCCGAGCAGGGTGGTTTCGCCATCGACGGGCTGTGGAACGACGATTTTCACCATTCGGCGCGGGTCGCGTTGACGGGCCACCGCGAGGCCTATTACACCGACTATCGAGGGACAGCGCAGGAGTTCATCTCCGCGGCGAAGTACGGCTATCTGTTCCAGGGTCAGCGCTATCACTGGCAGAAAAAGCGTCGGGGTGTCTCTGCGATGGGCGTGCCGGCGCGCGCCTTCGTGGCGTTCCTGGAGAATCACGATCAGGTGGCCAACTCGGCGGGCGCGCGGCGCCTGGCCGAGGTGACGCACCCCGGGCAGCTGCGGGCCATGACCACGCTGCTTTTGCTCGGCCCCTGGACGCCGCTGCTGTTTCAGGGGCAGGAGTGGGGCTCGGCGCGCGCATTCCGCTACTTCGCCGATCACCACGCCGATCTGGCGCCGCTGGTGCGAAAAGGGCGCGCCGAATTCCTGGCCCAGTTTCCCAGCGCCGCGTCGCCAGCCATCCAGAAGGATCTTCCGGATCCTGGCGCGCCCGCGACGTTCGAGTCGTCGCGCCTTGATTGGAACGAACGCCAGGGAGAAAAGGCCGCGTGGTGGCTGGCGCTGCACCGGGATCTCCTGGGCTTGCGGGCGAGCGATGCGACGGTGCGTGCCGTGAACGCCGGCGTGGCCCGCCTGGATGGCGCGGTGCTGGGCCCCGGCTGTTTCGTGCTTCGTTACTTTGCTGGCGGTCCGCTGGGCGCGACCTCCGTCGAGCACGACCGGTTGCTGCTGGTGAATCTGGCAGCCGACCTGGACCTGAACGTGGCGCCCGAGCCGCTGCTGGCGCCGCCCGGCCACCACAAGCGCTGGACGCCGATCTTCTCCAGCGAGGAGCCGCGCTATGGCGGCGCGGGCACGCCGCCGCTGGAATCCGAGGACGACGGGTGGCACATCCCCGGCGCCGCCGCCTTTCTTCTGGAGGCGGTCTGATGGCCGCGGGCCGCGAGGTCTGGCCGGGTAAGTCCTTTCCGCGAGGGGCGACGTTCGACGGGGCGGGCGTCAACTTCGCGATCTATTCGCGGGTGGCCAGCCGGGTCGAGGTCTGTCTGTATGATCCGAATGATCCGGCGCGGGAGACCGGCCGGTTCGATCTGCTGGAGGTGAACGATTTCGTCTGGCACGGCTATGTCCCGGGGCTGGAGCCGGGGGCGCTGTACGGCTTTCGCGTTCACGGGCCGTATCAGCCGGAGCAAGGGCATCGCTGCAACCCGAACAAGCTGCTGGTGGATCCTTACGCCAAGGCGTTGCACGGCGAGGTCGACTGGAAGGCGCCGGTGCAGGGATACACGCCTGGCGATCCCGGCGAGGACCTGTCCTTCGACAAACGCGACGACGCTGCCGGCGTGCCCAAGGGGGTGGTGGTCAGCGATTTCTTCGACTGGGCCAAGGATCGCGCGCCCGACGTTCCCTGGCGCAGCACGGTCATCTACGAGCTGCACGTCAAGGGCTTTACCAAGCTGCATCCGGAGATCCCCGAGGAGATGCGGGGGACCTATGCCGGCATGGCCCACCCGGCGGTCATCGATCACCTGAAGCGACTGGGGGTCACCGCCGTCGAACTGCTGCCGGTGCACGAGGCGGTCGACGAGGGTTTTCTGCAGGAGCGCGGCCTGCGCAATTACTGGGG
>DATLVT010000865.1:0-5584 GCA_035577105.1 Polyangia bacterium | reverse complement strand
CAGTTCACGCTGGACGACGTCCCGGTGGGAACCAACATCCCGCTGGTTGTCCAGGTGGGAAAGTGGCGGCGCGCCGTCACCATTCCCCGGGTCACCGCCTGCACCAACACCGCCTTGCCGGGCGCCGAGCTCACCCGTTTGCCGCGCAATCAGCAGGAAGGCGACCTCCCCAGGATCGCCCTGACCACCGGCGGCGACGACGCGCTGGAGTGCATGCTGCGCAAGATCGGCATCGATGATCGCGAGTTCACGCCCGAGACGGGCAGCGGCCGCATCAATCTGTTCGCCGGTGTCAGCGGCACCGATCGCTATGTGGCGCCCCTCAACGGCGGCGCCATGTTCACCCCCGTCGTTCCCTGGTGGGACAGCGTGGAGAATCTGAAGAAGTACGACGCCGTGCTGTATTCCTGCGAGGGCACGCCCAACCCGACCAACAAGAGCGCCGCCGCGTTGCAGGCATTTCAGTCGTACACCGACGCGGGTGGGCGGGTCTTTGCGTCGCACTTTCACAACTACTGGCTGCAGCACGCCCAGCCGCCGCTGTCGACCGCGGCCACGTTTGTCAGCAATCAGACGGCGCTGAACGAACTGGTCTCTGACCTTGACGTCTCGTTTCCCAAGGGCGGGGCCCTGGCCGACTGGTTGATGAACGTGGGCGCGTCAACCCAGCGCGGGAAACTTCTGGTGAGGGGGGCGCGTAATACGGTCTCGGACGTGGACGCAAAGGTGGCGCAGCGCTGGATCTTCTCGGACACGCCTCGTTCCGTTCAATACCTCACCACCCAGACGCCGGTGGGTCTCCCCGAGGATCAGCAATGCGGGCGGGTGGTGTTCAGCGACATGCACGTCTCGACGGGGATCCAGACGGCCATGCCGCGCGATCGTTCGCTGGCCGGGCCCGGCGATCCCATGCTCGGTTTTCCGTTTCCCACCGGCTGCATGTCCGCCACCCAGTCGCCGCAAGAGCTGGCGCTGGAGTTCATGCTGTTCGATCTGTCGTCCTGTATTCAAGGCGTGCAGGTCGTCCCATGAAACGTCTGGCCTCCTGTCTGTTGATGGTCGCGATCGTTGCCGCAGTGATGAGCGCCGTTGGCTGTCGCTCCGCCGAACCTTTTCTTCTCGGTTTTGACAGCGGCATCTTCGTCTCGCAGGGCAGCGGCGGCAGGGTGGGGGGCACGGGCGGCGACGTCATCACCGTCCCGGGCAGCGGCGGCATGGTGGGCAGCGGCGGCGCCGATGGCAGCGGTGGTGCTGTCGGCAGCGGTGGCGCGCCGGAACCCGACGCCGGGGAAGACGACGCCACGCCGGCGGTCGACGCCGTTGCCGATGCGCTGCCACCCCTGCCCGATCTGGGCCGCGAAATCCCTAAACCGGAGGGGCCCTTCACGCCGATCGACTGTCTCAAGCTGGCTCCCTACAAGCCCGACGACAAATCCTATGGCCCCGACACGACCGTATTTTCTCTGCGCGATCTGCGCGTCTACAAGTGCATGAAGGGGCTGGAATCGGGCTGGTGCACGCTGGGCGCCTACGAACCCGGTCTCCCCATCGATTACTGGCGCGATTGCTGGATCCCGATCGGGTACTGCCAGTAACGGCTGCCGTCTTATCGCCGAAAGCCCAGCCACGCGGCGACGCCGGCCATGACCAGGCTCGCCACCCCCAGCCCCCAGGCCCATCGCTGATCGGTTATGCCTCGCGCCTCGCTGTTCCTGGCCGCGTCGTTCCAGCTCTGCCCGTCGCGAAAGACCTGCGTGACTTCGTTCGAGGCCTGATGCGACTGCCAGGCGAAGTATCCGCAGGCGGCCAGCAGGCCACCGGCGGCAAGTCCCGCGCCGATGGCGGCCAGCTTTGCCGGACGCGCGCCCTGTAGCGCGACGGCGGGCGCCGGTGATGTGGCGGGCGCCGGTGGTGCGTCGGGCGCCAGGCCAGGGGTGATCCCGTTGCCGTCTCCCGGCGCCGGTGCCGACAGGGACGACGGCAACGGGTTCCGCGCCTGCAGGCAGGCCTGCATCTCGGTGATCCGCTCTTCGGTCAACGCCCGCAGCTTGCCCGCTGGATTCGTCTCCAGATAGCGCCCATAGCTCTCCAGCGCCAGCGGGCAGTTCTGCTGCAGCCGGTAGGCCTGCGCCAGGTTGTAAAGCAACGCCGGCGCCGGCGTCCGCCCATACGCGGCCTTGAAGGCCTCGATGGCCTCCGTGAACTGTCCGGCGTTGAACGCCCGCAGCCCCTCCTCGGTCCAGCGGCGGGCCTCCGGATCCACCTCGTCTCCGGCCGGCGGCGCCGCCGCGTGCGCCGCTCGCAGGACCAGCAGACCCATGACCGACCAGGCGGCCAGCCTCAATCGCCGACGGCCCAGCATGGACATGGGCGCGTGGTCATGGCGAAAATCCGTGTAGCACGCGTCGAAATGCAACCAGTAACGGAATCACTTAACAGCGATCGGCGCGACGAAGCCCGGCAAACTTGCAACAATGGCGGCGCGCGCGCCTGATGTTCCCGGGCTCGAGAGTCCCGGCGCCCCTTGAAGCTGACTGGCCAAGCAAGAATGACCGCGCTGTGGCGCCCGGGGCGCTGGGCGCTGGTTGCTGCCGTCAGCGCGTTGCTGCTGGGGTGCGGGTCACGCCCGGCCCGATCCGCGGGCGTCGTCGCGGTGGAGAGCGGTGTCGCGGGCTCGATCCACGTCGCGCTGGGCCTGCCTGTCGACGCTGATCCGTCGGACGATGTGATGCTGGACCACGGCGAGTTTGTTGTTTCGTACAACCCTTCGCGCCTGGAGCCGAACTGGGTCGCCTGGCGGTTGGTCGCCGAAGATCTCGGGACCGCCCATCGCTCGAACGACTTTCACAAGGACGAGCGGCTCCCAACGGACCGGTTGCGCGTCGATCCCATGGATTACCGGGGCAGCGGCTATGACCGGGGCCATCTGTGTCCCTCGGCAGATCGAACCAGCAGCGTCGCCGCCAACCGGACCACCTTCGTGATGACCAACATCCAGCCCCAGGCCCATGCGCTGAACGTCGGTCCGTGGGAGCGTCTGGAGACCTACGAGCGCGCGCTGGTGGGCCAGGGCCGGCAGGTGTTCATCGTGGCCGGCGGCCTCTTCAGCGCCGCCGGGGCGCCGCAAATGATCGGTCCCGGCATCGCGGTGCCCAGCGCCAGTTTCAAGGTGCTGGTGGTGCTGCAGGGCGGCCAGGGTCCTGCCGACGTCACGGCTGGCACGACGGTGTACGCGGTCATCATGCCGAACACCGCGGCCGCCGCGGGAACCAGATGGCCGCAGTACCTGGTCTCGGTCGACGAGGTTGAACGCCAGAGTGGCTACAATTTTCTGTCGCGCGTTCCCGAGCCGGCCCAGACGATCGTCGAGTCGCGGCCGGCCGCGGCGCCTTGATCCCTCCCGCCGGCTCCCGCCTCCGTCAGGCCGCCTCCAGCTCTGCCAGCGGCCGGATGTCGATCTCCAGCGTGCCGCCCAGGATGGCCGTGTATCGCCGGCACACGGCGATCGCCTCGTCCATCCCCGTCAGCTCCAGAACGGCGAAACCGCCGATCAGCTCCTTCGACTCGGAGAAGGGCCCGTCCATCATGCGCAGGTCGTTGTTGGCGAACAGCAGGCGTTTGGCCTTGGCGCTCGGCTGCAGCTGGATGGCGCCCACCAGCACGCCGGCCTTGGTCATCTCGGTTCGCAGCCGCGTCAGCTCGGCCTTCTGCCGGGGGCTGCGCGCGCCGGCCTCCGACGCCTGATCGGTTTTTTCGATCAGCAGGATCTGCAGCGGCGGGTTCTCGGGCGCGGGCATGAGGCCGATGTCCCAGGGCTCGTTCACCTTGCCCAGCTCCAGCTCGCCGGTGCCCAGGATCTTGCCATAGCGCTCCGCCCAGCCGAGCGCCTCGTCGCGCGTCCTGACCTTGAGTCGCAGCATCGCCGCCGGCAGCTCATGCTCGCCGCGATACGGACCGTGTTTGACCGTGCACCGGCCGTCCCGGAAGGTGAGGCGGGTGCGGGTCTTGCTGCCGTTCAGGCCCGCGCCGTCGATGAGACGACCGGACTGGGCGTACTCGCCGATGAACTGGCCCATCTCGTGGACCAGGCCCATCGGGGGCGGCTGGCCTGCCTCGGTGCGTGGGTCATTCTTGTGCATGATCATGAAGCGCATCGTCATCTCCTGTCGTTCGAAGTGGTCCGGGGCCAGCCCTTCGCCGGCGCCTGCCGAGATGACGAGCGGCCCGGGCGACAATCGACACGCCCGCCGAGCTTTTTTCAAGTGTCCAGAATGACTACGGGATGACAATCCCGGGGCAGCCGAAAACCGCTTCGACGTCCTTCAGCGTTCCTGCCTTGGCGTCATCGCACCAGTGGCCGAAAAGCTGCAGCGACATCTGGCCGGTGCCATAGTCCCATCCGTCGGTGTGCGTGACGTCCTGTGGGACCTTGGCGCCGTCGGCGACCACGCCGATGTTGTTCGGATCGGGCGGCGGCGTCCCCAGGGCGAACGAGCAGGACCCGATCATGCCGCCGATCTTTCCCAGCACGCTGACCAGATCGGCGGTGCTGGACACCGGATAGAACCGCGGGTCGGCCGGCTGCGGCTCGCCGCCGGCGACGGCCATGGCGGTCAGGGTGGCCGTGGCCTGGGGAATCATGCCGATGCCGACGACGAACACCGGCACTCCCCGGGCGACGCTGTCGGTCACCGCCTGGATCGTGCCCGGAGCGTCGGGCGTGGCGTCGTCGTTGGCTCCTTCCATGCAGTTGGGAAAGCCGTCCGTCGCCACAAGGATGTACTTGGGGTTGGAATCGGGAAGCGTCGCCGCGTACAGGCTGGCGGCGTTGATCGCGGCGCGCGTCGGCGTGCCGCCGCTGGGTTCGGTGGCGGCCACGGCCATCATGACGCCCGCGGCGTTCATCGCGGCGATGGGCGCGGACGGCATCGTCTCGACCGCGCAGGAGTCGTCGGCGGGGAAGAACTCGATGCCCCAGCGGATGGTGCTCTCCGTCGACGTGACGACCTGGTTGATCGCGGTGGTCATCTGCGCCCATTTCGACGCCGGCCCGCAGTTCCCCTGATCACAGTGCGTGTTGTCGGGCATGTCGCGCATCGAGCCCGACTTGTCGAGCACGATCATGAGATCGGGCGGCACCTGGGCCAGGCTGAACTTCCTGACGCCGCACATCGGCCCATCGGTCAGGCCGGTGATGCCCCCGCCGCCCGATGCGCCGCCATCGTCGACGCCGATGCCGATGCCGGGGACGCCACCGCTTCCTTCTCCTTCAGCGCCCCCTCCGCCGCCGCTGCCGATGGCACCTGTCGCGCCACCGGCACCACCGCCAGCAGACTTGACCCCCGAAGCGCTGCAACCCAGCGCGGTCAGGAAGATCACCCCTGAACACCAGCCCACCCTGTGACCCATGCTTACCCCACTGATGAGATCTGTGGGTCGTCACCGCCGACTCGTCAACGCCCCCCGGGGCGACAAGTCGGTCGCCGAACGCTCCATCGTCGGCGCCGCCGCCCGTCAGGTCGATCGATGTATACGGTCTAACGGAACGACGCAGGTAAACGGCGCGGGAAGAGCACTAGTTGGC
>DATLVT010000864.1:0-5121 GCA_035577105.1 Polyangia bacterium | reverse complement strand
TGCACCAGGCGCCGTCGCCGCTGGCGTCGCACGTTGCGGACGTGCCGCCCGGGGTCGAGGCGGTCCTTCAGCGCGCGCTGTCCAAGCAGCAGACGCAGCGCTTCGCCGGCATGACCGCCTTCGCGCGCGCCTTCGACAGCGCCGTCGCCGGGGGGCCGGCGGTTTCGTTCGGTGGTGGGATGGACGTGGCACCGCTGGCGGCGACGGCGGCCGTGTCGATCGGGACGGCCCCGCTGTCTGGCGCGGCGCCCAGAGCGCCGTCGGTGCGGGCGGCGGTGGCGGGGGCGCCGCCGCCGCTGTCGATGGCAGCGACGGCGATGCCCGCGCCCGCGGTCATGTCGGAACCGGAGAAGGCCAAGGCCACCACCTTCTCGACGGCGACCGGCGAGGCGATGGCCCCGGAGGCGATGGAAGCGATCGACGACAAGCCGCCGGGGCGCAGGCGGGCGCGGGTGATCATGCTGGGCGCCGCTGTCGTTGGCGGCGCGGCCCTGCTGATCGCGTTATCGACGGGGATGTTTCGTCGTGGGACGGCGCCCGCCGGATCGGCGGGGCCTGTCGCGGGGACAGCACCGCCGTCGTCCGCCGTGACGGCGCCGGTCGCCGCACCCGCCGCCGCGGTCGCGCCCCCGTCGGGGGCAGGGGCGGCGGCGCCGGCGATCGCTCCCGCTCCGCCGGCGGCCACCCGATCGGAACCGGCGGCTGCCCGCGAGAGCCGCCCGCCCGCGCCGCCGCCACGAACGCGGCGCAAGGCGGGGAAGGGCGTTCAAGCAACCGCGGCTGGCGCGGGGGCCTCGCCAGCCGCGCCCGGAGTTTCGCCCGGCCCGCAGGAAGCACCCCCTGCCGCTTCGGCGCCCGCCTATCCGCCCTCAGCCGCCGCGCCCGCCTACCCACCACCGTCGCCACCGCCGCCCGCGGCGGCGGCGCCTCGTCCCGCCGCCAGGGCCGCTCCGGAAGGCGACGCGCCCGCCTGGCCTCCACCGCCCAGCGCCGCCGACACTCCCGCCGCCGAGAAACCAGCGAAGCGCAGCCTCATCAAGCGGATCTTCAACCGCCACTAGACTAGCGCCAACCTGGCTCGCGGAGGGTGTCTATTCAGTCCTAGTTCGCGTCGTACGTCAGCGTCCAGCTGATCGTCAGCGGCGTCCCCGGCTGCAGCATCACCGCCCCGCTGGTCCAGGTCACCACGGAGTGCAGCGGGCCGTTGTTGGTGTTGTACTGCGCGTTGTCGGCCGCGACGGTCTCGACGGTGGGCGCGCCCAGTCCCGTCGCCTCGATCGACGTCAGCGCGTCCTGGGTCTTGTCGCTGCTGGCGGCGAAGACCACCCGGTTGTCGTTGACGGTCCCGCCCGTCGAATAACTGCCCAGCTGCATCTTGATGCCGGCGATCGACACCGGCGCGTCCTTGGCGCTGTAGACGTCCGACCGGACGATCTTCCCCGGTTCGAAGGTGTACGTGGTGTCGACCAGGATGCGCGCGTCGGGCAGCGGCGGCATGGTGTTCAGCGGCTCGGTCAGCTTGGCCAGCTCGTCCTGGTGATAGGTGACCGTGTACCGTTTGTTGGCGGCGTCCTCGGTGCCGGTGATGTTCTTGAAGTAGACCAGCGGCTTTAACAACGTCACGGTGCTGTCCGCCTCGGTCACGCTGATCTCCGGCAGCAGCTGCGGCCAGGCCAGATCGGGCGTCGCGTCCAGCATGAACGTCGACTGGGGCACCGGGTAATACGTGTTGAACGCGTACAGCGTCCGCCCACCGTTGATGAGGGGCAGGCTGATCACGCGGTGGCCGTCGCGCACGATCAGCGTCTTGCGGTCGTAAGGGGCATAAACGTCCGTGCGCGGGGCGTTCGGGGCCTGCGTGAAGGTGATCAGGTGATACCGATCGATGCCGTCCAGCGCGGTCTGGAAATCGGCGGCGGCCATGGGCGCCTCGTCCTTGAACACGCGGTTCCAGATCGCCGTCGTGTACAGCAGTTGATGGATGAGGCTCAGGTTCTCGCCCAGGATGCGGTTCTCGGCGCGATAGCCGTCGGTGCGCCGCCCCTTCTTCCACAGGTTCACGGTGCCGCCGGTGTCGGGCGACATGTCGCCGTCGAACCAGAAGTCCAGGTACTTGGCCACCACGCGCGTGCAGAACGCATAGGCCAGCTTCTTCTCGGCCGGGGTCAGCACGTCCAGGTACGCGGCGGCCGAGAGCACCTCCAGGAACGACGTGTCCGCGTACGGCCCCAGGCTGCGCCCGTACTCGAAGCCGTTGCCCGACAGGTTCAGCAGATGCAGCTGGCCGTCCACGGAATTGCGCAGCCAGGTCTTCAGCTGTGCCGGAACGTCCATGCCAATCTCGATCAAACGCTGCGACACCTCGCCCATGACCAGCAGGCTGTAGCGATCGAAGCGCCCTTCGCCCGGCGTCTCGTCAGAGTACCCCTGGCCCGAGTACGTGTTGAACTGCTCGGTCAGCTTTTGAAAGATCAGCTGCGCCCCCGATTCGTCCTCCCAGCCCATCAGAAACCGGTTGCGCGAAATTCCGAACGCCACGCCGTAGTAGTTCGTCGGCAGGCTGTTCGCCAGCGACCCGTCGGTGTGGGCGTTGACGAACCCGAACGTCGTCGGCGTCGTGGTCCCCGGTAACTGCACCCGCCATTCCAGCAGACCGCGGAGCGCATCCAGATCGGCGGCGGTGATGGCCGACTGGTCGTCCTTGCTGGGATCGCCCGGGTTCAGCAGCCCGGCCGCCTTCAGGCGGACGATGGCGTTCATGTAGTAATACATTCCCCAGGTCTGGTTGAAGAAGACGCGGTTCATCGCGCCCAGCGGCGTGGTCAGAACCCAGTGCGCCAGCTCGCGGTACTGGCCCAGCAGGGTCTGGAATCCGGCGTCGGTGACCGGGCAGGTGCTGCCGTTGCACTTGCTCAACAGCAGGTCGGCGAAGCCGATGGCCACTTTCCCGGGCAAAAATTGATCGCTGGAGGTAAACGGGTTGACGCCGTCCATGGTCAGCGCCGCTTTTTGCTGCACCACCTGCGCGATCAGCGCCTCCAGCCGGGGCAGCACCTTGTCCTGCACCAGCTTGTTCATTGGCTGGTCGGAAAGCGGCGGCTGGTACACGTTCACTGCTGCCGGCATCGGCATCGGCATCGGATTCGGATTCATGGTCGTGCTGTCACTGCAAGCGAACGAAGCCAGGGCCAGGACGACGTCCAGGCCCAGGCACAATAAAGTGCGTCTCATGGGATTTTCCTTGAAGTCGGCGAGCGACAGTCAAGCGCGTGCGTTCGCGCCAGAGTGCTCGCGGCTCCACCTCATCAACACGCAGCGCGCTGTCGGTGGGAAACCGCCTTACAACTTGCGGGCGTCGTCGCTGAGGCTGGACGGATGGCGCGGGCGCTTCTTGCGGGCGTCGCCACGATCGCCGGGCGCCGCAGGCTGGTTCGCCGTCGCGCCGGCCGGCGCCTCGGGCGCGGACGGTTGCAACGACAGCGTCAGCGTGCGGCTGACCGACGCGTCGACGCGCAGGGTGCGGTCGCGAAATCCCGGCGCGTGAAAGACCAGCTCGTGCGTCTGATTGCCGGCGGGCAAACGGATGGGCAGCGCCGCCGGCGCTCCGTCGACGGAGACCTGCAGCCCTTCGGGCGCGTCGCTGACGTCGAAGGTGACGGGCGCGGGCGGGCGGGCCGGTTCGACGGCGGCGGGCGTCGCTGGCGGTGCCGACGGCGACAGCGACGGTCTCGATCGCCCCAGGTACAGCCCACCCGCGACCAAGGCCAGCGCGGCGACCGCCCCACCCATCCACTTGCCGATCGGCGGCTGGCCGGGCCGGACATTTTCGGACGCGTGGGCCGACAGTGTGGTGGTGGTGGTGACGGGCGGGGTCGCGCGCCTGGGCGGCGGAAGCGCCACGGTGGCGCCCACCGCCGGCATGGCGGTGGTCCCCCCCGGTGAAGGCGAAAGCCGCGGCGCCGCCGCCGCCACCGCGGCGCCCGCCAGCGACGGCGGAAGCACGGCCGTGGTTCGATGCCGGAGCGCTCGAATCGACGCCGACACATCGGCCATCGACGCCAGCCGCTCGTCCCGCGATTTGGCCAGCAGGCGCCGCACCCACTGCTCGACGTCGGGCGCGATGTTGACGCCCAGGGAGGCGAACGTGGGCGGCGGTTCACTCAGATGCGCCGCGATCAGCTCGCCGAACCCTTCGTGCATGAACGGCCGCCGTCCGGCCAGCATCTCGAAGGCGATGCAGCCCAGCGAATAGATGTCCGACCGGTGATCGACCAGGCCGGCGCCGCGGCACTGCTCCGGCGACATATAGGCCGGCGTCCCCAGCATGCTGCCTGTCCGCGTGCGCGTCGATCCGCCGCGCCCGGTGCTGGCGTCGCCCATCAGCTTGGCGATGCCAAAGTCGAGGATCTTGACCTCGAACCCCAGCGGCGCGCTCTCGTCGCCCGCCAGGAAGACGTTGTCGGGCTTGAGGTCACGGTGAACGATCCCCTTGGCGTGCGCCGCCGCCACCGCCTCCGCGATGGCGGCCGTCACGGTGAGGGCGCGTTCGACGTCCTTGCCAAAATCGGGATCGCGTTCCAGGCGCCCGGCCAGGCTCTCGCCCTCCAGCAGCTCCATCACGATGTACGCCCGCCCGCTGCCGCGGTGAACGTCGCAGTCCAGCACCTCGACGATCCCGTGGTGACGGATCGACGACGTGGCGCGCGCCTCCGCGAAGAACCGTTCGACGACCTCGTTGTTGCTGGACAGCTCGGGCAGCAACACCTTGATGGCGGCGCGCCGTTCGATGCGCGTGTGCTCGGCCAGGTAAACCTCGCCCATCCCGCCGGCGCCCAGCCGCCCGATGATGGTGTAACTGCCCAGGGTCTCGCCGATCATGGTTGGACCGTCAGGCTGGCACGGGCACGAAGGGCGGGTCAAACGACGGCTGGGTCAAACGAAGGCGGGCCAGCGACACCAGCGTCCAACCACACCCGATCTTTTGTGTCACAGAGACGCCGCCCATGGCAAATGACTAGCGGTCGGTCAACGGCGGCTGCGACACGTCCCGACCGAGCAACAAGGCGCCCAGCCGGGCCGAGGCGCCGTCCCAGAAACCGGCCTGCGCATTCCATCGCGCCG
>DATLVT010000863.1:0-6491 GCA_035577105.1 Polyangia bacterium | reverse complement strand
TTCGTGCCCGAATCCACGACGGCCGGGCGACACGCGACCACCGCCACCGTGACGGCGACGGACGCGGCGCCGCTGCAGTTCAGCGTCACCATCGACGTCAGCCCGGCGCGCCTGCCCTATCGCGCCGTCACCGCCTTCGCCTATTACGAACCGGCCCGACTGAACGAACGGATCGGCGACGGGCCAGTGGTCGAGCGCCAGCTGTGGCAGCTGCTGCACGAACATCACGTCGACGCGCTGGCGCCGCTGACCACCGTCAGCGACGTCGATCGACTGGCCGACGCTTTCACCGGTTCCCTCTTCTCGCCGGCGGCCGGCTATGTCGGACCGGGAGCGCAGCTTGGGCCGGCGGTCATCGCCCTGGGCGCGTACGGACAGCTTGGCGATCCCACGCCGGCGGCGACGGCCACGGCGCGCCAGCTGGTGCAGCGCCTGGCCAACCTCTCGCCCGCGCCGTCGGTGGCTGCCGGTCATCCCGATCTTTTTCTTTATGCGATCGACGAAGATTGTCGCAGCCCGCGCGCCGCCGCCTGGAAAGCAGCGCTGGCCGCGCCGACGCCAACGCCGACGCCGACGTCCCCCTGGCCGATCGCCGTCGGGCAGACCTGTGGCGAGGCGCCCGAGCAGCAGGCCGCCGACATCGCCCTGGTCCCGGGGCCGCTGTTCAGGCGGGCCATGGTCGACACCGCCGCCCACCACGGCCGGCGCGCCTGGATCTACAACGGGGCGCTGCCCCAGACCGGGACGCTGTTGCTGGACGCCGAACCGCGGGGATTGACGGCCAACGGATGGATCGCCGCCCTGACCGCCATCGACCACTGGTTCTACTGGGAAAGCACCTTCTGGAACGACGACAACGGCGGTGGACACGGCCCGATCGATCCCTTCGCCACGCCGGTGAACTTTCACAATCGCGACGGCGACACCACGCTGTGCGACGGACTGCTGGTCTATCCGGGACGGCAGCGCGGCGCTTTTGCCGGCCATTCGTGGGAATTTGCCGGCGTGTTCCCGTCGCTGCGTCTGAAGATGCTCCGGCGCGGGATACAGGACGCCGGTTATCTGGCGCTGGCCGCGCGCGAGCACCCCGACCAGGCCGCCCGCATCGCCGCGCGCGCGGTGCCCGCCATGCTTGACGAAGCGCCGCCTGACCAGGGCGCCTCCTGGGAGCGCGACAGCGACGGTGAAGCGCCCCGGTTTGCCACGGCGCGGACCGCGCTGCGCGCGCTCATCTCACGCCAGGATGCCCTCACCACCGCCGACGGCGAGCGGGTCCTGCACGAGCTGGCGCGGCAGCGTCGGGCCGACGTGGCCCCCGCCCTGTCACGACGCCAGCGCCTGCTGCGCATCGCCGCCGCCGGCGGCGCGGCGGTTGTCGTGCTGGTGGTGATCGTGGCGTCCCTGCTGGTCCGTCATCGCCGCCGGCGCCGGCCGAACGCGGCGGCCTAGGCAGCAGACCGAACGTCAGCGCCGCGGGTTGTGGGGACGCAGCCCCTTGGCCAGCAGGCCCAGGCCCGCCGCGATCAACCCGAACATGAAGATCGTCGTCCACAGCGAGGTCGGGCGAAAATAGATGTCCAGGTTCATGAGGACACCGACCAGGATCAGGGCCAGACCGACGATCGTCAGCCCCCAGCCGATGATCGATCGGCCGTTGAAGAACAGCGCCCCGAACCCGATCAACAGCGGCAGCAGGGTCAGCCCGAAACTGGTCCCGGTGCTGCCGAAGAATCGCCAGTATGACGTGTGCACCGTGACGTGATCGAAGACCAGGTAGATGCCCACCGCCATCATCACCAGGCCGGCGAAAAATTCTCCCAGTCCACCGGGCGTTCCCCCGGGCCCTTCAAATCGTCGCCCGCCCACGCTCGCGCCGGAGTCACCCATGCTGGTCGTCAATCTATCATTCCAGCGCCGTCCGCCGCACGCGGCGCGCACCGCCAGGCGCGTCGGCGCGGCCGCGGGCGAAAAGCCGCTAGAAGACGAATCGCAGGACGCCGCCTGCGCCGTCGCGCCCGATCGCTGCCGAGAGGCTGACCCGACGATCTTCGCCCGTGGCGGGACGCCCCACCACGTACATCACGACCGACCCGGTCAAGGCGGCCGCCGCGACGCCATAGCTGACCCACTGGTTCCTCTCGGCGCTCTTGCCGTCCTGGACCTTGCTGTTCCATTGCGCGGCCGTGATCGTCCCGGGCGCTTCCAGTTCGTTCTGGATGGATCGCACTCTCAGACTGAAGTAGACGCCGGTGACAAGCGCTGCCGCCCCTGCCCCCGCCAGGATGCCCGACGCCACCCGCAATCCATTGTGCGTCTCGGCCGGCGGGGCCCCCTGGTCGGGCGCTGTCGCCACCACGACCGCGTCCACCGCTGGCGCTGGCGCTGGCGCTGGCGCCGGCGCTGGCGCTGAATTCGCCGACCGGGCCAGGTTGGCCGTGAGCTCGCGGATGTACCCTTCCACCTGGGCCTCTTCGTCGGCGGGCAGAACGGGAACGCGCCGCCGGTATTCCTTGAACCGATCCAGCGCCTCCTTGTTTCTACCGTTCAGCTGAAAGCAGCGCCCTTGGTTGTAAAGCGCGTTGTTGTCGCCGGTCTCTTCATAGATCTCTTCCAGGATGGAGATGCCCTTGTCCACGTTGCCAGCCGCGCAGGCGGCACGCGCCTTGGACTCGCGAGGGTCAGCGGGGTGGGCCGGGGCCGCCTGTGCGGGGCGCAGCCAGGCCAGCAACGTGAATGCCAGCAGCGACCCGCGCCTGACGCTTCCGGACCTTGACCTGATCGTCATGGAGACCTCGCCATCATTCTCATTGTAGTCATTTCGGGCCGGGCTCCGCAGGCCAAAGCCTTGATCTGATCGGCGGAAAGAGCCTTTCCATAAACCGCCAGCTCGTCAATCTTGCCAGTCAGACGGTTGATCACCGTCATCTCCGGCGCCACGGCCATCGCATCTTCGGCGGCCCCTATGGTCAGCAGTGTCTCTTCCGGGCCGAACTGCAGCGCGAACTGTTGTTTGCCGAAGGACTCGCCGTTGGCGAAGAGCTCCAGCCCCTGCCCAGAATCATTGTAAGTCACGGCCAGGTGCATCCATTTTCCGTCGGTGGGCAGCGGGCGGTTGCCGCTGAGGTCGGCGTGGCTTCCGTTTTTCGTGTGTAGCTCGGCGCGCAGAGTTCCCGCCGAGATGCTGATCCGTTGCAGATAACCCCGCGGGCCCGCCGCACGCCGCGCGAGAAGAACGCCGTCCGGAGGTGTCGTGCCGGCCGAAAACCTCACCCACACAGACAGCGTCAGCCCGTCGACGATCTGGTTCAGGGCCGGTGACGGCGGGGTTCCCCCGACGGCGATCCAGCCTCCTCCGGCGCCTCCCGCCAGCGACAGGGCGTCGCCAAAGCGGCCGGTGACCCAGGCCGCACCTTGCTCGAGATTGTTGACCATCGTGAAGATGTGATTGGCCGACACATCGGCGATCACCGGGTTGCTGGTCGCGTCGTCAAGGGGCAGATAAACCACCAACCCGGTGCCAAGGTCGCCAGCGCCGGGTGCTGTGCAGATGGGCCATTCGGGCGGAGGCACCTCGGCGACCTCGGTGACCTCCATGGTCTGTTCGGCGTCGCGGGCAGGGCCGTCAAAACCGGCATCGCCGCCAGTAGGGGCGTCGCCGTCTTCACCGCCCAGCTCGGGCGGTTCCCGTGCATCGACCACGGCGTCTGGCAGACCGTCGGCGAGGCCAGATGGCCCATCAACCGCGGCGTCGGCGTCCAGTATCTTTCCAGGAGGAGGATGTGGCGAGAAGGAACATCCCGGCGCCACCACCAGGGCCACCAACCCGCCCGTCAGCCACCGCGTCACCATCGCAATGAGCGACCGGGCCGCGCTATGCTGGGTTCAAGGGGAGAGAAAAAAACAATCATGTCAGAACACAAAGCATCGATTCATTGGGAGCGCAGCGGTCCTGATTTTCTCAGGGGAAAGTTCTCGCGCGAGCACACCTGGTCATTCGACGGTGGATTGACCGTCACGGCCTCGGCGTCGCCCTCCATCGTGCCGGCGCCGTACTCCAATCCCGCCGGCGTAGATCCGGAGGAGGCCTTCGTCGCTTCGCTCTCGAGTTGCCACATGCTCACCTATATATACTTGGCTTCGAGGCAAGGGTTTCAGATCGACAGCTACCATGATGACGCCGTCGGCCGATTGGCCAAGAATGAAACCGGCGCGCTGTGGATCAGCGCCGTGGTTCTCAGTCCCCGGGTCGCCTACAGCGGCGACAAGAGACCGACGCCCGCCGAGGAGGAAGCCCTGCACCACCAGGCCCACCTGCAGTGCTTCATCTCGAATTCAGTGAAGACCGACGTCAGCGTCAAGGCGGGGCCATCGTCCAGTTGAGCGAATGATCTGATCAGCGCCGCGCCACCGACCGTGTGTGCTTGCGCTGCACTCGGGAGGCGGACGATGCGCCGTCAGAAAATCGAAGCGCGGCCGGAGTAAGATATCTCCTAGAACAGATGACCACCCACGCGGTCGAGACCGGCGAGGCCCCGCGGCCTTCGTTTTACTTCGTCAACCCAGTTGTCGACGTCGCCGTCATCGGGGGGCTGTCGGTGGGGTTCTATCTGTTGCTCCGGTTCCTCCCCACGACGTCGCGGCCGGTCTGGATGTTCGCGCTAGCGGGCCAGTTGGTGTGGGTTTGCAACTGGCCCCATTTCTCGGCCACCAGTTATCGCCTTTACCATTCGCGCGACAACATCCGGCAATACCCGATGACGGCGCTGCTGATTCCTTGGCTCATGGTGACAGCGGTGGTCGGATCGCTGGCGTCACCCACCCTGGTGGCCCCCTGCTTCGTGAAACTTTTCCTGATCTGGTCGCCATATCACTTCAGCGGCCAGACCATAGGGCTGACGCTGATCTATGCGCGCCGGGCCGGCGTCAAGATAGGCCGCTGGGAGCGGCGAGCGCTTTCGGGTTTCGTCTTCGGGACCTTCCTGACCACCACCATTGCCTTCGAAACCGGCACGCGCGCCGCCGAGTATTACGGCGTCACGTATCAAGGGATCGGACTGCCGACCTGGCTGTTCCCTGTGGCCCAAGCATGGATGTTCGGGTCTGGCGTTGCGCTCTTGGTCCTGATGGCGCGATGGTGCTGGCAGAGCCGCCGCCTGCTTCCGCCGATCATTCTTTTGCCCGCGGTGACCCAGTATATTTGGTTCGTCCAAGGAGCGCCGCTGGCCGCGTTTCAAGAATACGTGCCGTTCTTTCATTCCCTGCAGTACCTGCTGATCGCCTGGTCGATGCAGATGAAAGAAAAGCTGGACAAGGAAGGAGTTGCGCCTTCGCGGCGGTACGTGCTGTCCGAGAGTGCGCGCTGGGGGATCGTGAACTTCCTCGGCGGCGCAGCGCTATTCTGGGCGATTCCGCAGCTGGTCGCGATGCTGGGCATCCCCCTTGCCTTCGCCACCGGCGTGGTGATCGCGGGGGTCCAGGTGCATCACTTCTTCGTCGACGGCGTGATCTGGAAGCTGCGATCAAAGACGGTGTCGTCGCCGCTGATGGCAAACCTGCGCGATCAAGTGCGCCATGCGCCGACGTCTTTGCCCATGTCCGTCGAAAAGCTGGCCTGATGCGCCACCTCCTCGCCGCGGTTGCATTGCTGGCACTGGCCGCCGCGACCAATGCGCAGGCCGCCGAACCGCGTATCGGTCCCGAGCGGCTGATCATGCGCACCATCGCCGGTGACATCGTGCTGGCGCTGTACCCGGACGTGGCGCCAAATCATGTGGCGCAGATCCTGAAACTGGCCCGCGCCGGTGTTTATGACACCACACACTTTTATCGGGTCGAACCAGGGTTTCTGATTCAGCTTTCAACAGCCGCCGATCGGTTGCGCCCGATGGAGGGAGGGCAACAGTCCCTCTTGCACCCCCTGGCCGCGGAGCTGAGTCCCCTCAGGCACCAGCGCGGCGTGCTGTCGATGGCCCGGGACATTGATCTCAACAGCGCCGAGTCTTCGTTTTCGATCCTGCTGGGCGACGCGCCGCACCTGGACGGTAAGTACACCATCTTCGGGCACGTCGAGGGGAGCGGAGAGGTGCTGGACGCCATCGCCGCGGTTGCTGTCGACACTGAACACCGCCCCCGCACGCGCGTCACAGTCAATCGCTTGGAGGTATTGGACAGCCCCGATCTGGTGGCCAAAGCGTCGCTGGCGCCAGCCCGCCAGATCATCGCGCCTCCGCTCGAACGCAGTGCCAGCGACTCGGCCGCCCCCGTCAAGCCGCTGGTCGTGGGACTGATTCTTATCATCGGGATCGGCGCCGTTGCGGTGCTGGGCGCGCGTCGCATCCCGCCTCGCGCCGTGACCTCACTACTGTGTGTGATCGTCCTGGTCGCGGCGTTTCTGTTGTTCTTGCTACTGATGAACCACGAACACCGGGACGCCTGGGCGGCACTGGCAGTGTTCGTGGGTTTGCTGGCGGTCCTGAAACTTATGGGTCAGT
>DATLVT010000862.1:0-8053 GCA_035577105.1 Polyangia bacterium | reverse complement strand
TGACCATCAGCGCCGGCAGCGCCACGCCCACCGCGGCAAACACGATATGAAAAGCCAGGGAGATCCCCATTTGCCCGCGGGCGTACAGCAGCGAAGCTGGATCGGACGGCACGCGGCGATTCTGAGACGGGCGCGCGCTGGGCGCCAGCCCACCCGCCACCCGACGGTCTTGCGCCGACCAGACGTTTGACCGACGATTGAACGACCGTGTCTATGTTCGCCCCAGGACCTAACGTTTTCTAATTCTAAGAAGCGATCGGAGCCGATGTGACGACGCCCCTGAGAGTGTTGCTGGTCGAAGATTCCGAGGACGATCGCGATCTCGTTCTTCTGCGGCTGCGTAATTCCGGTTTCGACGCCAGCTGGAAACAGGTCGACAGCGCCGACACGCTGCGCGCCGCCCTGGCGGAACCCTGGCAACTGATCCTGTGCGATTACCACATGCCAGGGTTCGGCGCGCCCGAAGCGTTGAGCATCATCCGGGGAATGGGGCTGGACACCCCGGTCATCATCGTCTCGGGGATCCTGGGTGAAGAGGCGGCGGTGGTGGCGATGAAGGCCGGCGCCCAGGACTTCTTCTCGAAGAACAAGCTGACGCGCCTGGGCGCCGCCATCGAACGCGAGCTGGTCGACGCCGAGACCCGCAAGGCCCGCCGCGAAGGGGAAGCCGAACGCGAGCGCCTGCTGGCCGCGCTGCAGGTGGCCCTCAAGGTGCGCGACGAATTCCTGGTGATCGCCTCGCACGAACTGCGGACGCCGCTGACGTCGATGCGCCTGCAGGTCGACAGCCTGGCCCGCGCCCAGGCCATGGCCGAAGCCAAGGCCATACCGGCGCCCATTGATCCGCGGAAGATCCGCCGGCTGGACAGCCAGCTGGATCGCATGACGACCATGGTGGATCGCCTGCTGGACGTCACCACCCTGTCCTCTGAACCGCTGCGTCTGGTCCCGGCCAGGCTGGACCTGCGCCAGCTGGTCACCGACATCGCCGAACGGTCGCGCGACCTGATGGACGACACCGGCTGCACGCTGGTCTTCGAGACCATGGACGAGACCGTCGGCTGCTGGGACCCGGTCCGCCTGGACACCATCATCACCAACCTCCTGTCGAACGCCATCAAGTTCGGCGCCGGTCACCCGGTGACGATCTCCGTGCGCCGCGCCGACGGCGTCGCCGTGCTGGCGGTTCGCGACCAGGGCATCGGGATGTCCAGCGACGAGCGCGTCAACCTATTTCAAAAATTTTCCCGGGCCGCCCCGTCGGAAAACTACGGTGGCTTCGGTCTGGGCCTGTGGATCGTCGACCAGCTGGTCCAGGCCCACGGAGGCACCATCGACCTCGTCAGCGAAAAAGGCGCCGGCACGACCGTCACGGTGAAGTTGCCCCTGGGGGGATCGGCTGTTCATTGACGACGACCGCGCAAGATGCCAATCGCTCTTCTGTCGCCGCGCTGTTTCCGAAACCGCGATGTAACTTGCACTCTCGATCGCGGCCGATAGACTGGCCGCAGGCATGGGCGGGTGGTCTGAACAGCGATTGGAACCTCGGGTCGATTACCGGGCGCCGGTCAAGGTCATGTCGGCCGGTGAAACCCGGCAGACGGTCGCGCAGTCATTGAACCTGTCGCCGCGCGGGATCCTGGTCGACACGCCAGCGCCCTACCCGGTGGGAACCGAGATCGTCTGTGATGTGTCGCTGCCCACCGGCAGCAAGACCTTGCGAGGACGGGTCGTGCGCGTGCAGCCGCTCTCTCCCAGCAGCACCGGGGTGGCCATCGTCTTCGTGGATCTTTCGCCCAGCGACCTGTCCGCCCTGCGCCGGCTGGTGGAAGGCCAGGCGGGAACGGAATGGGAGGAGCAAGGGCAAGGCGACGGGCAGCAGCTGGCCGTGCGGGTCAGCGGCACCACCTGGCTGTTCCGCGGGAACGCCCTGCTGAAAGAAGACGGCTATTACCTGAACGTTCCCCTGCCTTTCTTGCGGCTGGATTCGGCGGTCGAGCTGGCGGCGTCTCCCAGCGCGCCGGTCATCACCCGCGCGCTGGTCAAGGGGATCACGCTTGAACCGCTGGGGCCCGACGGCGTGCCGCGCCTGCGCATCGCCGTTCGCATCGCCGGCAACGGCGGCGCGCTGGTTGAAGAAGACGTCGTCGTCGATCCGGGCGTCGCCAATCAGCCCCCGACGCCGGAACCACAGTTCTTGATCAGCGAGGAGACGTCGCACGAGCCGACCGAGGTGACGCCCAACCGCCAGAGCGCGCCGGGCGATCTGGCCGATCGACGACGCGACATCAAGGCGCGCGGTCTGCTGACCTTGGTGGCCGGGCTGCTCCTGGCAGCGACCGGGGCGGCCATCGCCCTGTACACGCCGCCTGGCTGGCTGCGGACCCGCAACGCCTCGGCACCGTCGACAAGCCCAACCCCGGCGACGGCCTCCCCCGCGGCGCTCGGCGCTCCCCAGACCACCGTCGCGCCGACCAGCGCCCCGGCGGCCGCCACCGGTCCCCAGATCGTCCCCGTCACCGTCCCCCTGGAGGGACAGGCCGACAAGCCGCGATTCGAAGCCCTGCCGGATCGCTTCCGCGCCACCATTGCCATCCGGGGCTCGTTGCAAAACGAACGGCATTACGCCCTGGTCTCGCCGCCCGGGCTGGCGGTCAACCTGCCCCACGCCCGCGCGCTGGCGCCTTTTGGGCGGTATCGAACCGCGGTGCGCGGCTTTCGCGAGGTCTGGATCAACCCGCTGCACGGGGGCGGGATTCACCTTCGTTTTCTCTTCAGCGCGCCCTTTGCCAAGGACCCGCAGGTGGATCTGGCGCCGGGCTCGGTGGCCGTGTCTTTGCCGGCGCCTCGCCTCGCCAGCAAGCCGCCGCGCTAGTTTTCCCGTCGGCAAAACCTTTTCCTACGCGGGCGGCGTTCGGGTACGCTGAGCCTGCGCATCGTGGAAAAACAGGTGTCGCCCCCAGGCCTCGAGACCGCCAATCTGCTGATCACCGGGGGCGCCGGGTTCATCGGGTCCTGCTATGCGCGGCTGGTGCGGCGCAAGCGCCCTGGCGCGCTGCTGGTCAACGTCGACGCCCTCACCTACGCCGGCAACCTGGAAAACCTGGCCGACCTGGAGAGCGACGCCGGGCATGTCTTCGTCAAGGCCGACATTCGCGACGGCGATCGCATGGTCCAGCTCTTGACCAGCCATCACATCGACGCCGTCATCAACTTTGCCGCCGAGAGCCACGTCGATCGCAGCATCCTCTCGGCGGCGCCGTTCATCGACACCAACGTGACGGGAACGCTGCGCTTGCTGGAGGCGGCCCGCGCCGCGGGCGTGCGCCGCTTTGTCCAGATCTCCACCGATGAGGTCTACGGCTCGCTGGGTCCCCAGGGCGCCTTCGAAGAGACCACGCCGCTGGCGCCCCGCAGTCCCTACTCGGCCAGCAAGGCGGCCGCCGATCACCTGGTGATGGCCTTTCACCACACCCACGGCCTGGACGTGGTCATCACCCGCTGTTCGAACAACTATGGTCCCTACCAGTTCCCGGAGAAGCTGATCCCGCTGATGATCCTGAACGCGTGCGAAGGGCGTCCCCTTCCGGTCTATGGCGACGGCATGCAGGTCCGCGACTGGATCCATGTCCAGGACCATTGCGAGGCCATCGACGCCGCGTTCCTGTCGGGAGGCCCCGGCCAGGTCTACAACATCGGCGCCGAGAATGAACGGCCCAACATCGACGTGGTTCGCGCCATCCTGGCCCAGGTGGGCGCGCCGCCGACGCTGATCCGCAACGTCCCGGACCGGCCTGGGCACGACCGACGCTATGCCATCAACGCCAGCAAGGCCCGGCGCGAGCTGGGCTGGCGGCCGCAGCAGCCGTTCGAAGAAGGCCTGCGCGCCACCGTGGCCTGGTATCGCGCCAACGGCCCCTGGTGCGAACGCGTTCGCTCCGGACGGTATCGCGACTATTACGAACAGCAATACGGCGCCCGGCTGCGCGATCCGAAGGGCGACCGCGGCGGCTAGCGGAACGCCTACGGCGGCCGACGCTCGGCCGGGATAGCGCTGACCAGCGGGTTCTCCTGATCGCGCGTCGACACCACCGGCGCCGTGGTGCCCCAGTTGATGTTCAGCGTGGGATCGTTCCAGCGGATCCCCAGCTCGTCGCTGTTGTCATAGTACTCGTCGACCAGATAGGTCATGAACGCGTCCTTGACCACGAAGAAGCCGTGCGCCACCCCTTTGGGGATGTAAAGGCCCACCGGGTTGGCGTCGCCCATGTCGACGGTTTCGCAGTTTCCGCGCGTCGGCGACGCGGACCGAAAGTCGAACAGCGCCGCCCGCACCACGCCCGAGGGTACCGTCCACAGATCGGCCTGCTTGAGGTGATAGTGCAGGCCGCGCAGGACGCCGGCGCGCGAGAACGAACAGTTTCCCTGAACCATCTCGCGCGCGCCCGGCAACCATTCGCGGCGATAACTCTCGAAGAAATAGCCGCGGTCGTCCTTGAACGATCGAAAAGGAATGCGCAAGACGCCCTGGATCTTCTCGGACGGCACCGCCGGACTGGCCATGACGCATTTTTATCATTTCGTCACGCGTCGTGCCCCTGCGGATGTAGCCTTTGGCCATGTTTCCCATGGTCCTCTCCGTGCGGCAGCGCTTTCCGCCCTCCAGGCCTGTCGACATCGAGGCGGCGCTGGCGCGGCAGTGGTCGTTTCCGATCGCGCCCGGCGCCCACATCGCGGTCGCCGTCGGCAGCCGCGGGATCTCGCGCATCGAGGAGGTCGTGCGCGCGGTGATCGATCGAGTGCGCGCCGCCGGCGGCCAGCCGTTCATCGTTCCCGCCATGGGGAGCCACGGCGGCGCCACGGCCGAGGGACAGGCCAGCCTGCTGGCCGAGTACGGCATCACCGAACAGGCGCTGGGCGCTCCCATCCGCGCGTCGATGGACGTGCTGGAGGTGGGCACCACCGACGACGGCGTGCCCGTTCACCTCGGCGCCGAGGCGGCCCGCGCCGACGGCATCATCGTCATCAGCCGGATCAAACCGCACACGCGGTTTCGCGGGCCGGTCGAGAGCGGCGTGGTCAAGATGATCGCCGTCGGCCTGGGCAAGCGCGAGGGGGCGGCCGCCTTTCACAGCGCCGCCGAGCGCCTGGGCTTTCCGCGCGTCGTCGAGACGGTGCTGCGCGCCAAGCTGCGCGCCGCGAAGTTCCTGGGCGGCGTGGCGCTGCTGGAGGATCAACGGCACGCCCTGACCAGGGTGGAAGTGCTGCGCGCCGACGAGCTGATGGAGCGCGAGCCGGCGCTGTTGCAGGAAGCCTGGTCCTACATGCCGCGCCTGCCGTTTTCGGAGATCGATCTGCTGATCGTCGATTCCATCGGCAAGAACATCAGCGGCGTGGGAATGGACCCGAACGTCATCGGCCGCGGCTCGGCGGGACCGGACGAGCCCCAGCCGCCCGGTCTGCCGACGGTGCATCGCCTGTTCGTGCGCGAGCTGACCGCCGAGACGCACGGCAACGCCATCGGCGTGGGCCTGGCCGACTTCACCACCGCGCGGCTGGTCCGGGCCATGGATCGCGACGCGACCTACATGAACGCCCTCACCTCGCTGGCGTTCCGCGCCGCCAAGATCCCCATCTACTTTGAGAGCGACCGCGAGGTGCTGACCCGCGCCCTGGCCACCCTGCCGGTCCGCGCTCCCAGCCAGGTCCGGCTGGTCCGCATCGCCGACACGCTGTCGCTGGGAACGATGCAGGTGTCGCCCGCCTGTCTGCCGACCGCGGGCGGCCAGTCGCTGCCCAGCCTCGAGATCACCGGCGAAGCCCACGAGGTGGTCTTCGACGCCGACGCCAACCTGACGCCGCTGACGCTTCGTTGACCCTTCTTCGTGGACCCTTCTTCGTGGACAACCCGGCCTCGCGCGGCGAGTGGTGCGTCATGATTCGCCTGACGCAGGTTGCGCCCAGCCGGGACGTGACTATCTAAATGAAGCGCCCTGGAAATGACCATCCCCGACCCCGAGACCAGCGTCCGTAAAGAGCGAGAAGACACGGACGCCAGCCTCCTGGCCGAGCGGAACCAGGCCGATGCCGAGCTGGCCCACACAGCGGCGGTGGTCGACAAGGATCAGGACCGCATCGTCGAGGTCGCCAGCGATCGGGCCAAAGAGACCCTCCGCGCCGCGCGCGCCCTCGCCGATCGCGACCTGACCAGAACCGGCGCGCCCGCCAAGGTGCGCGATGAAGTGCAGGCCACGCGCGCCGCGGAGGACAGAACGATCGCCGATGAGGGAGCGGTGGCCGCCCAGCGGCTCTCAGTCGAACGCGAGGAACACCAGAGCGCCCTGGCCAGTATCCTTCACCTGGAACGCCAGGCCACCGACGAAGGGCTTCTGGCCGAGCGTGCGCGCGCGGACGAGGTGGTCGCGACGCGAGACGATTTCCTGGGGATGGTCAGCCACGATCTGCGAAACATGCTGGGCGGCATCGCCCTGAGCGCCGACTTGCTCGCCAAGAACGCGACCAACATGGGCGACCATGGCGCGCTCACGGTGAGGCACGCCGAACGTATTCAGCGCTTCACCGCTCGGATGAACCGCCTGGTGGGCGATCTCCTGGACGTCGTGAGCCTCGAGGCAGGCAAGCTGCACGTCACGCTGCGAACAGTTGATGCCGCCCAGCTGGTGAAGGAGGCCGCAGAGGCGTTCCAGCAGGGCTTCGTGGCCCAGGGGATAAACCTGACCACGACGGTGGCGCCGGGTGTGATCATGGTGAAGTGCGATCAGGAACGCATCCTGCAAGTGCTGGCGAATCTCCTGGGCAACGCGCTCAAGTTCACCGAGCACGGTGGTGACGTGGCGCTGTCAGTGGCGGCGACGGAGGCCGGCGCTCACTTCGCGGTCATCGACACCGGCGTGGGAATTCCTGCCGGACACGCGTCCGCGATCTTCGAGCGCTTTCGCCAGGTCAGCACCAAGGACCGGCGCGGTCTTGGCCTTGGCCTTTACATCGCGAAGTCCATCATCGATGCCCACGGAGGCAGCATCTGGGCCGAGAGCGAACCGGCCGGCGGCGCCGCGCTTCATTTCATCCTGCCGGACGCCGTGGCGGCCCCGGCCTGACCGCCTTCAGAAGGTATGGCCGGCGTCCAGATACCCGCCGATCGGTCGGGCGTCGGGTGACCAGGCCAGGTCAGCGCGCACGACGAAGGTCTTTCCCTCTTGCAGGCGCAGGCCGCCACCGACGCCGTACTTGAGGCCCCAGCCCCGCCCGTCCAGCTCGGGATGGCTGGTCAGGTCCGCCCAGACCCGCCCGGCGTCGAAAAACACCGCGGTGCCCAGAGTGAGCTGCTTCTTCCATAACTTGAACTGAAACAGTTGCGATCGCGCCTCCCAGTTTCCGAATACCTTCACTTTCCCGTAATAACGCTGGCCGGGCACGCCGCGCACGCCGCTGGAGCCCCCCAGCGCGTAGGTGTCGTCATAGCGAGCCAGCTCGTAAAAGGGCGGATCGCCGAACTGCAGGTCGGCGACAATGCGGGCCGCCAGCACCAATCGATCAGGGATCACCGCCTTTAAGACGCGCGATGACAGGTTGACCTGCTGGTAGCTGTACGGCACGGCGTCCGCGATGGCGGGACTGAGCCGCAGTTTCACCTGATGAAACTGTCCTGATTCGGGCGCGGTCTCGCTGTCGCGAGAGTCGTAAAGCACCAGGGCCTCGAGCAGGAGCACCCCGTGATTGGAGGCCTGCCCCAGAAGGCTGCGTACCTCTGGCGGGCCGGTCATCATCTGCTGGGCCAGCGTGGTCTGCGCGGGGACATCCATCCAGTTCTGCGTGTAGTAAGAGCCAAAGCCGGCGTGTAGCCGGTCCCAGAACCGGTAACGCGCCCGGGCCCACAACATCGGGTGCGTCCGGCCATAGAAGTCGCGGCCAGGAACATCGTCCGGGGGCGCCGGCGAGGCGTTGCCCAGACCATAAAAACGTTGCGTGGTCTCGCGCGTGAAAGAGATCCGCGCCTCGGCGCGCAGCCGCCGGTTCAACAGATGAGGCGCCG
>DATLVT010000861.1:0-2605 GCA_035577105.1 Polyangia bacterium | reverse complement strand
CATGATCTTGCCCGATCGGGTCTTGGGCAGGGCGTCGGTGAACCGGATCTCGTCGGGTCGGGCCAGCGCGCCGATCTCTTTCACCACGTGATCGCTGAGGCGCTTCTTCATCTCGGGGGACGGTTCCTGACCGGCCTTCAGGGTGACGAACGCGAACACCGCCTGCCCTTTCAGCTCGTGCGGCGGCCCCACCACCGCCGCTTCGGCGACGGCCGGATCGGAGACCAGGGCGCTCTCGATCTCCGCGGTGCCCAGCCGGTGACCGGCCACGTTCAGCACGTCGTCGACGCGCCCCATGACCCAGAAGTAACCGTCCTCGTCGCAGCGCGCGCCGTCGCCGGTGAAGTAGACGCCCGGGATCTCCGACCAGTACGCCTTCACATAGCGCTCGGGATCGCCGTGGATCCCGCGCAGCATCGACGGCCACGGCTTCTTCAGGACCAGGAAGCCGCCCTCGTTGGGCTTGCAAGGCGTGCCGTCGCGCTTGACCACCTCCGGCAACACACCAAAGAACGGACGCGTGCAGCTGCCCGGCTTGGTCTCGGTGATGCCCGGCAGCGGCGACATCATGATGGCGCCGGTCTCTGTCTGCCACCACGTGTCGACGACCGGACAGCGCCCGCCGCCGATCACGTCGTGGTACCACATCCACGCCTCGGGGTTGATCGGTTCGCCCACGGAGCCGAGCAAGCGCAGCGACGACAGGTCGTGCTTCTTGGGAAACTCGTTGCCCCAGCGCACGAAGGCGCGGATGGCCGTGGGCGCGGTGTAAAAGATGCTGACCTTGTGGCGCTCGATCAGCGACCAGAAGCGGTCTTTCTCGGGAAAGTCAGGGGCGCCCTCGTACATCACCGTGGTGGCGCCGTTCGACAGCGGTCCGTAGACGACATAGCTGTGACCGGTCACCCAGCCGATGTCGGCGGTGCACCAGAAGACGTCTTCCTCGTGCAGATCGAAGACGTACTTGGTGGTCATGTGCGCGCCCAGCAGGTATCCGCCGGTGGTGTGCACGACCCCCTTGGGTTTTCCCGTGGTGCCAGACGTGTACAGGATGAAGAGCGGATGCTCCGACGGCAGACTGGCCGGCGGGCAATCGGTCGACGCCTTGGGGACCAGATCGTGCCACCAGTGATCGCGCCCGGCCTGGACGTCGACGGCCTCGCCGGTCCGCCGCACCACCAGGCAGGCGCTGATCGACGGGGTGTCGCGCAGGGCCTTGTCGACGTTGCCCTTCAGCGGAACGACCTTGCCGCGGCGGTAACCGCCGTCGGCAGTGATGCACAGCTTGGCGCCGCAGTCGTTGATGCGATCGCGCAGCGCCTCGGCGGAGAAACCGCCGAAGACGACGGTGTGCGTGGCCCCGATGCGGGTGCAGGCCAGCATGGCGACCGCCGCTTCGGGAATCATCGGCATGTAGATGGCGACGCGGTCACCCGCGCCCACGCCCAGGCTCTTCAACGCGTTGGCGGCGCGGCACACGTCGGCGTGCAGCTCCTTGTAGGTGATGAGGCGCTGCTCGCCCGGCTCGCCCTCCCACAGCAGCGCCACCTTGTCGGCCCGGGTATCCAGGTGCCGATCCAGACAGTTGGCGGAGAGATTGATCTCGCCGCCGTCGAACCAGCGCGCCCACGGCAACTGCCAGTCCAGCACCTTGGTCCAGGGTTTGGTCCAGGTCAGCTCGGTGACCGCCATCTCCGACCAGAAGGCCTCCGGCTCGTCGATCGACCGCCGGTAGAGACGATCGTAAATCGCCTGATCTTTGATCAGCGCCTTCGACGCGAACTGCACTGAAGGCGGAAACCGGCGCGCCTCGCGCGAGACCGATTGAATGACGCCCGTCGCTTCATTGCCCTGCCCCTGTCCTGAGCCGTTCGATGGGTTGCTCATGGCGCTCCTTACTTGATTTCGAATCCGTGGAGATCGGACCCGACCGCGGTCCATTCAGTATCAATGTGGGTGACGCGCGCGCCGCCTGGTCCGCGGCGCAGATAATCCAGGAAACCTAACACGGCTGGCTCCTCTCCTTCCGCCATCACTTCCACGGAGCCGTCCGGTTGATTGCGCACCCACCCTGCCACCGCGAAATGGCGCGCCTGCGCGGCGGCCGAGGCCCGGTACCCGACGCCTTGGACGCGCCCGCGCACGATGGCGTGCAGGCGTTTCACGGCTGCACCCGCAGCGCCGCCGGTCGCAGCGACTCGGGCCCGCCGTTGCCGCCGGCGTTGCCGCGCAGATCAACCGACCGTGGCTGGCCCGGGCGCGCGTCCGCCGGCGCCGAGACGATGCGCAGGCTGCCGTCACCGCCCGCAGAGGGAACCAGCAGCCAGCGTCCGTCGGGGGACATGTCGACTTTTCCCATGACGCCGCTGGCGGTGGCAGCCGGCGTGGCGATCTCCGCGGCGCCCACGCGGAACACGGCCGCGCCCGCGCCGTCCTTGGCGTCGCGGCGGCGCGCCGAGACGAAGACCGTGGCGCGCTCGGGCGGCAGCCGGATGGCCGACCCGCTGGCCAGCGGCAGCGGGCGTCCGGCGCTGATCGCCACCGGGGACACCGCCTCCTCGATGGTCAGCGACCGCGCCAGCGGCATCGACACCTTCGCTGGACT
>DATLVT010000860.1:0-3753 GCA_035577105.1 Polyangia bacterium | reverse complement strand
GCGGGATCTCACCGCCGAGACCGGGCTCATCAATCGTTTCTTTCACGAGGCCCGGGCCGCCAACACCGTCCGCCATCCGCACGTCATCGAGGTCTATGACTTTGTCGAGACCGGTCGGGACATCTACTTCGTGATGGAGTTCCTGCGGGGCGAGGATCTGCATGACGCCGTCCATCGCCGCGACGGCGCGCCCATGACCATCGAACGGGCGGTCTTGATCCTGGAGCAGATCGCGTCCGGCCTGCACGCCACCCACACGCGCGACATCGTCCACCGCGACGTCAAACCGGAGAACATCTTCCTGGCCGAAAAGAGCGGCGTCCGGGACTTTGTGAAGATCTTCGACTTTGGCGTGGCCAAGCTGGATCGCCCCGACGGCCGCATGACGGTCGAGGGCGCCGTTCTGGGCACGCCCGAGTACATGTCGCCCGAGCAGGCCCGCGGGCAGCCGATCGACGGACGATCGGACATTTACTCGCTGGGCTGCGTGGCTTACGAGATGTTGACCCGCCAGCACGTCTTTCGCGGACGGACCCAGGCCGAGGTGCTGTCGGCGCAGATCCACAAGCAGCCGACGGCGCTGCGCCAGATCGCGCCCATCATCCCCGCGGCGCTGGACGACGCCGTGCTGCGCGCCCTGGCCAAGTCGCCGGCGGACCGCCCACCGACGGCGCTGGCCTTCGCCGAATCGCTGGCCCGCGCCATCGGCCGCGGGCTGACCGACAGCGGGGTCTTCACGGGCGCGCGCCGGCCCGCCTCCCGCACCACGCCCAACACCGGGCTTTTGCTGAGGGCCAGCGACAACCGTTCGCGGGCCTGGAAACCGCTGGCCGTGGCGGCCATGGCGGCGACGATGTTGACCGGCGCGGTGGTGCTGGGAAAACGCGGCCCGGTACGCACCGTGGCCGAGGCGTCGCCGGTCGTCCCCCCGGTCGCTCCTGGGCGGCCCGCAGCCGCCGCCCCGATCGTCGCCGCGCCAGCGCCGGCGCCTCAGCTGGCCACCATCGTCCTCGAGTCCGACCCGACCGGCGCGGACGTCCTTGACCCATCGGGCCAGCGCCTGGGCGTGACGCCCTATCGAATGACCGTGCCCCCTGGCCGCGAGCAACAGGTTCGACTGCAAAAACCGGGATTTCGGCCCGTGGAGCGGCGGTTTGGAACCAAGACCGATGCCACAATCGCCGTGCGACTGGAGCCGGTCGCGGCCGAGCCGACGGCGCGCCGGCGCCGTTTGCGGGTCGGGGGGACGGGGGAGACTCGATCGGCCCTGGACTCTCCGGCGGGGACGATCGATCCTTTCGCGGAATGAGCGGCACCATTCCGGGAGTGCCTGCGGAGCCGGAGAGTCTGCAGGAGCGCCTGTCGCGCGAGCGTCTGGCGTCTGAGCCAAAACCGGGAAACCGGATCGGCTCCTACCGACTGCTGCGCCTTCTGGGCCAGGGCACCACCGGCCGGGTCTTCGAAGCCGAGCACGAGCGGATCGGTCGACGCGCCGCCATGAAGACGTTGGCCGCCGAGCACGCCGGCCGTTCGGACGCCGTCAAGCGACTGTTCGCCGAGGCGATGGCGGTGAACCGCATCAACAACCCGCACATCGTCGAGATCACCGACGTCGTCGAGGGGGGCCTGCACCGCGTGGTCGAAAATGGACGGGAGAGCATCTCGCCGACCCGGGTCAACGCGCTGGTCATGGAGCTTCTGGAGGGGCAGTCGCTGGCCAAGGCCATGGCCAGCGAGGGGCCGCTGCCCCCGGAGCGGTTCCTGCCCATCCTGGCCCAGGTCTGCGAGGCCCTGGCGGCGGCGCACGCCGTGGGGTTCGTCCACCGCGATCTGAAACCGGACAACATCTTCCTGATCGAACGAGACGGCCAGACCGATTTCGTCAAGCTGCTGGATTTCGGCCTGGCCAAGATCGTGAAGATCGATCCGGGCGTCAGCAACCATCCTTCCCTGCAGACGCTGGACGGCACTTTCCTGGGGACGCCCGCCTATGCCTCGCCCGAGCAGGCGTCCGGCAAGCAGACCATCGGCCATGAGACCGACATCTATTCCGTGGGGATCGTCCTGTTCGAGCTGATCACCGGCCGGCTGCCTTTCGAGGGCAGCTCGGTTTCCGACTTCATCATCCAGCACCTGAACATGCCGCCGCCGCCGCTGCCCGACGACATCACGTCCACCAGCCTGGGCCGCACGCTGGACGCCGTGGTGCATCGTTGCCTGGAAAAGAATCCCACCGATCGGTTTCAGGCGGCGCAGCTGGCGGAGATCTTCTGGTCCCTGTCGCGCGGGCAAAGCGTTCGCTTCACCATCCGCGAGGGCTACCGCGCGGCGACCGATCGGTCGCCGCCGCCGCGCAAGCGGCTGAGCACGCAGATCGCCTGGGGACTGGGCGTGGGGCTGACGGCGGCCCTGATCAGCGCCGCCGTCGTGGGACGCATGCGCAGCCACAACACCCAGACCGGCGCAGCCGCGGTCGCCGGCGCGGGCGCGGGCGCCAGCGATCATCACGCCGGCGCGGGGGCGGCGCCCACCACCACGGCGACCTCGCCAGCGCCGTCGCCGTCGTCCCCTGCGTCCACGACGGCCACGACGGCCACGCGCGCCGCCCAGACGGCGCCGGCCCTGGTCACCATCTCGTTCGATTCAGAGCCTTCGGGCGCCGAGGCGCGCATCGCGGGGAGCAACACCGTTCTGGGTGTGACGCCCTTCGTGCATCGCTTCCCCAAGAAGGATCAGACGATCGAGGTCGAGCTGCGAGCGGCTGGATACGAGGGCGGGAAGCTGACGGTCTCCACCGCCGTCAGCCAGACCGCCAGCCTGACCCTGACCAAGATCCCGGCCCCGCTGCCCCGTCACGGCAAGGCCGTCCGCCACGGACTGGAGCGCGAGGTCACCATCAATCCCTTTCAGTGACGGCCCAGCCAGCGGGCGACAGAAGATGCTAGGATGCGGGGCGAATGACGGCGCGAATCGCCATGGCGTTGCTCCTGGGCCTGCTGTCTGTGGCAACGATGGCGCCCGTGGCCGCCCCAACGGCTCAGGCCGCCGACGGCGCGCCCGAGTCGGAGTCGGCGGCGCGCGAGCTGTTTCGCAAGGCCGAGATCAGCTTTAACCTGGGCAAGTTCCCCGAGGCGCTGCGCGACTATCAGGCCGCGTACGAGGCCAAGCCGTTGCCCGGGTTTCTGTTCAACATCGCCCAGTGCTACCGGCACATGGGCAACTATGAGCGGGCCCGGTTCTTCTATCGCCGTTACCTGGCGCTTGACCCCAAGACGCCCAATCGGCGGCTGGTCACCGACCTCATCACCGAGGTGACGCAGAAGATGGACAGCGCGCCCACGCCCGGCGCTGCGCCCGCGGCGGCGGACGCCACCACACCGGCCGCAGTCGTCGCCACCTCCCCGGCGGATACACCGGCGCTGGCACTGACGCCAGCCGCGGCGGCAAGCGCGACCGCGACGGCGACCCCGCCCAGCTTGATGGCCGATCCCAACATGGTCACCACCAGCCCCGCGCCGACCTCACGTCCGGTCTACAAACGCTGGTGGTTCTGGACCGGGATCGCCGCCGTGGTGGCCGGCGGCGTCGTCGCCACCGTCCTTTTGACTCGCTCCGATCCCGCGCACGGCACCCTGACCCCGATCGACGGCCGCTGAGCCGCTAGGCCAAGAAGGTCCGGCGCAGCGTCGCTTCGAGACCCGGCCGACAAGCCTGGTCGCTGGCGTAGCCGAGGCGAGAACCGCACCGGAGTGT
>DATLVT010000859.1:0-11957 GCA_035577105.1 Polyangia bacterium | reverse complement strand
TCAACAAGAAGACTCCTTTCAATCGAGCGCTGCCCGGGCGCGCGAACCGACCTTCGCCATGCCACGGCGTCCCGTGCATTCTCAGTTCTTGCTGGTGACGGCGCACGATGGTGCGATCGTCGCTGAGAATCTCGAAGCGCGGATCTTTGGACCACAGTCGCGCGGTGGTGGTCTTGCCGGCCCCTGATTGTCCAACGAAGACGAATCCCTCGCGGCGGTCTTCATCGCCTTCGCCGGAGCGGTCTTGATTGATGGCCTGGGCCACGCCGCAGGCGTGCAGCTCGACAGCGTCGCGGCTGGCCAGCCAGTGAACCCACAGGAGTTCGTCCAGCGGATACTCGAGCGCATCCACGCTTCCGTCGTATGCCGCTCGACGATCGACCTGCACGCTGCCGCGGGCAAACGTCGGTGACAGCCGGGCAACCTTGTAGGGGCGGGCGCCAAATCGATTGGAACGAAAATGAAAAATCCAGTCGCCGGTCGGCTCTCGGTACAGGCGCCACAAATGCCCCGAATCGAAGGAAAGCTGGGCACCGTTCGTTGCCAGATCAGCGACGGGGTCAGCCCGGTCACTCATCCAGCCGACTGACAGAGCGATCTCGGCCGCCGGCCCCGGCGAGCAAGCGAAGGTCTGGCGGGCGGCGGTGGCCACAAGATGGACGTCGGGGGCGGCCGCGCGCAAGCGGATCCGGACGCCGGCGATGGAATACGCCAGGCTGACGGAGGGACCGGAGACTGGCGCCGCTTGGTTCATGGCGATTGCGCTCTGGAAGGCGCGACACTCGTCAGTCCGGACTCCCTCAGCCACCTGAGAAGCTCGTTTACGTCAGCTTCGGCGGTCAGGCGATCGGTTTGAAAGTGGCGCAGCAACAACTCGACCAGATCATCCGGCGTTCGTGTGCCATCGATCTGACTCCAAAGAAAGGCGGCGGTGGCATTCAGAACATAGAGGGTGTTGATGTCGACGGCACCCCGGCGTACCGGAACGATCACGGTGTCACCGGCGATGTCTCTGGTCACGAGGTCTGCTGCTTTCGTCGGCTTGTGCTTCATGTCGGAGAGGCGGTTGGGCGGCATCAACCGATCTTCTGCCGCTGCGACGACCCCCTGCGCCGTTGCGCCGTCCGGGATGTCACCGGCCAGGCCCAGCACCGGTTGCCGCACCGACGGCGCAATCAAGCGCGACCCGGCAAGAGACCTCCTGCGGCGCCCTCGCGGTGAGGCCGGGGACAGTTGCCACTTGGTGTGCGTCCTTCACGAGGCAATTGTGGGTCCGCGGCGGTGTTTTCGTAAGTCGCGAAGCGCGCAAGACAGTCTTCCACGATGCGGAAGAATCGAACGATTCAGATCCCATTGGGAAGTGCCGATTGCGCCCGTGATGTTGCGTCTTTGCAGAGGCGGTGTCGTGTCTGTTGTTGCCCTTTTGGCCGGGCTCGGTGCCTCTGCGCACGCCGGGGTTGGCGTCAGCCCTGACAATACCCAGGGCTGCACCGGCACGAATCCAGGGACCTGCTATTTCGGTACGTGTATTCCTTCGTTTGGATGTGTGGGCGGCGCCGGAACTTCGTTCAGCAACGCGTCCTACTCGGTCGGGGCGGGCAGTAATCCTTACTTGATCGTCGGCGTCGTCTCCGACGGGCCGACGGCGACGGTGACGTATCGCGGAAATAGTGTTCCCTCTCTTGGGGCGGTGGTTGGCACCAACTGCAAGGTCCAGCTGTTCGGCGCGGTGCCAACCGGCAGCGGAAGCACCCTGCAGGTCAACATGTCAGGGACCGCCAACGTGCTGGTGCAGGCGTTCACCTTTTTCAACGTGAACGGATCAAGCCTGGAAACCTATACGACGAACACCGGCACCGTCACCCCGATGAGCGTCAGCGTCGCGTCGCACAAGGCTGAGGTGGTGTTCGACTTTGGCTGCAACCAGGGCACCAGCCCCACGATGACGATCCCTAACAACAGCAGCCCGCACCCCATTGTCGTGTCGCTTTCGAAAGGAGCCATCACCTCGGCGATTGTCGCTGGCGGCAGCTTTCGATCATCGGGCGAAAACGCGGCCACCACCACCGCCGTCAGCTACGTCATCGGCGGTACGTCCCTCCACTGGGCCATCGCCGGGATCGCGCTGAAGCCGGCGAGCGGATCGGCCATTCGCCTGGATCACTTCGCCGCGTATACCGCCGGCGACGACGTCGACCTGCGCTGGCGCACTGGCTCCGAGATCAGCAACGTCGGATTCAATGTCTACCGCGACGACGGTCAGAGCCGCTTTCGTATCAACGAGCGGCCCATCCTGGGGGCGGCCTTGCTGACGGGCGCGGGCATCTCGCTGGCGGCGGGGCAGCGCTATGGCTTTCGCGATGTTCTGAATCCGGGGTCTGCGCCGGCCGCGCGTTACTGGTTGGAAGACATTGACGTCAATGGCAGCCGCACCATGCACGGTCCCATCATTCCGCTGGCGGAGGCGCCGCCGTCGCCGCCGGCGCGGACGCCAGCGTCACCGTCGTCGTCAGGTTCGGCGCTGCCGACTTCGCTGGTGACCACGCTGGCGGTTGTGCCCGCGCCGTTTGTACCGCCGGAAGCGCCGTTGAGCACTCCAGCCTTCTTGACCGGCGACTCGCACTCCGACTCGACGCTGGCCGAAACGCAATGGCGGCTGGCCGCCGGCAACGCGATCAAGATCGGCGTCAACAGGACAGGCTGGTACGAACTGACCGGCGCCGCTCTGGTGGCGGCCGGTCTGTCGCCCGCCACCGATCCCCGGCAGCTATCGTTGCTTCTCGAAGGTCGCGAGGTGCCGATCGAGGTGCGGGGAGGAGAGACAGGCGGGCTGGCGGACGACGACACCGTCGGCTTCTTCGGCCAGGCCATCAACGCCAGCAGCACCGACACCCGCGTCTACTGGCTGACCGATCAGCTTGGCGCGCGGGCTCGTATCCAGCCAGTCATGGGTGACGCCCCTGCGGCAGGCTCGCCCTCTGCTGACGTTCCTTTTGTCGTCGAGTGGCGCCCGCGCAGCTTGTATTTCGGCGCGCTGGTCAACGGTGAGGGCGACAATTTCTTTGGTCCGCTGGTCGGCGGAGATCCGATCACCCGGCACATCGACCTGCCCGGCCGGATGCCGGCAGGGCGCGTGACCGTCGAGGCGGGTGTTCAGGGCGTCTCCCTGACACCGCACGCCGTCTCGATCGAAGTGGGCGGGCAGTCGCTGGGTCAGATCATCTTGGCCAATCAAGACCGGCGCAGCGTTCAGCTGACTGTTCCCGAACCGGCGATCACCGACAGCGGCGTTGACGTGGTCTTTCGTGCGTCGGACGCCACCGATCTGACCCTGGTGGATTTTGTGCGCGCCAGCTACCAGCGAACGGCTGCCGTCGTTGGCGGTCAGGCGCAGTTTTCGCTGGACGCTGGTACGGCCGTTTCGGTGGGCGGATTCGCCCCCAGGGAAAGCGTCCAGGTCCTGGACGTCACCGATGCCGCTGCCCCTCATCTGATCAGCACGGCAGCCGCCGACGACCAAGGCCAGGTGCTGGTCGCCGCCACGCCGGTCGCGTCGCGCGCGCTGCTGATTCGCTCGCAGCAACAAACGACGCCGCCCGCGTACGTTGTCAGCAATCAAGCGTCGCGTCTGTACGACAGCGGGAACAGGGGCGAGCTGTTGGTCATCGGTCCTGGCGAGCTGTTGCCGGCGTTCGAGCCGCTGCGGCGACTGCGTGAATCACAGGGATGGACGGTCAAGCTGGCGGATGTGCAGGACGTCTACGACGAGTTTGCCTTCGGCACCAAGCACCCGGCGGCCCTGCGTGCTTTGATGACGCGCGCGCGGCAGTGGGCGCGGCCACCGCGGGCGTTGATCCTGCTGGGCGACGCCACCTTCGATCCGCGCGACTTTCTGGCCCAGGGAGCCATGGACCGGGTTCCGACCAAGCTGGTCGACACGTATCAAATGGAGACCGCGTCCGATGACTGGTTCACCGACTTTGACGGCGACGGCATCGCCGATCTGCCGGTCGGGCGGCTGCCCGCCCGCACGCTGGCGGACGCCACCACGATGATCGGCAAGCTGGTCGAGGCGCCCCTGTTCCTGTCGTCGGCCGAAGCAGCGAACGCCGTGCCGGCGTTGTTCGTCGCCGATAGCCCGGACAGCGACTATGACTTTCCGGCCATCGCCGGGGACGTCTCGAACGCCGTCGCCCCGCCGTGGAAGACCGTGTCATTTCGGCGCGGCGGTGCGGGCATGACCGCGGCGGCGCTGCACAGCCTGATGCAAACGCGGCCGGCGTTCATCGGGTACCACGGACACGGTTCGCAAGAGCTGTGGGCCGGAGATCTTCTGGGCAACGATCTCAACGCCGAGCTGGGCACCAGGGGACCGAGTGCGTTCTGGATGGACCTCACCTGCCTGAATGGCTTTTTTCAAGACGTCTACAAACCAAGCCTGGCCGAACAGCTGTTGCGGCGGCCGGAGGCCGGCGCCTTCGGTGTTTGGGCATCGTCGGGCGTGACGGAGGAGGTGTACTGGCAAAAGCAGCTGGGCCAGACGTTTGTCGATCAGCTGTGGAATCACGGCGCCACGGTGGGAGAGGCTGCCATACGCGCCAAGCAGCAGGTGCCGGACCTGGACATCCGCCGCTCCTGGATCTTGTTCGGCGATCCCACCTGGCAGCCGGCACCGTTTCTGGCAGCCACGATCAGCGCGTCGCCCGACGGCGGCGACGTCGAAGCAGGCGCGGGCAATGAAGGTCCGGATGCGGCCGCCGGTCTTGCCCCGGTTTCTCGGACCAGCACCGGTTGTGCCTGCGTGATGGCTGGCCAGAATGCCGGGAACCCGGGCATTTCGGTGGCCGCGATCGTTCTGGCTCTCGGCGTGGCGCAGCGCCGTCGCCGCCGCGGGCGATCGTCGCAGGTCGACGCCCTTGCTGTCCTAGTGCAGGTCCTTCTTGAGCCGCTGGGCCAGGAAGTCGATAAATCGCCGGACGCGTGACGGTGTTCGCGAGCCGGAGGGCCACACGGCGTGGCCGACAATCGGCGCCAGGGTGAAATCGTCGAGCACGATCTCCGCGCGCCCAGCCTCGACGGCTTCACGCGCGTGGTAAAACGGCATCACCGCTATCCCCATGTCGGCCAGCACTGCGTGCAGCGTGACGTAGGCATTGTCAGCCTCGAAGACACCCTGGACGGCCACGCGATGGGGCGTCCCGTTTCGGGCGTGGAATGTCCACGCACGGGCATCTTGTGCCGACGAGCGAATGATGCAGGCGTGCCGCGCCAGATCCGACGGAGTCTCCGGCCGACCGTGCCGGGCGAGGTACGACGCCGACGCAAGGGCGACGCGTCGAAGGGAGGCGATCTTGCGCGACTTCATCGGCGAAGGGGGGAGCTGGCCGATCCGGATCATCAGGTCCACCCCGGTGCGGACTGGCTCCGTGAACTGTTCGGCGATGCGGAGGTCAAACTTCACACCTGGATGTTGCAGGGAGAAGTCGCGCACGACGGGAACGACGTAGGCGCCGAAAAAGAAGGCAGAGCCCGCGACGCAGATCGTTCCGCTCAACGTCTCCGACGTGTCGCCGAGTTCGGCCTCGGCGAGCGCGATCTCGTGAAGCGCTGCAGTCACCCGTCGGTGAAAGGCCAGGCCCGCCTCGGTAGGCTGCACCGCGCGCGTGGTGCGGTGGACCAGAACGACGCCGACCTGCGCTTCAAGCGCCGAAAGAGAACGGCTGATGGACTGTATCGACCGGCCGAGCCGAGCCGCGGCCCGGGTCAAGTTCCCGGTGTCAACGATGGCGATGAAGGCCTCATAGTCGTGGAGCTTGGCTCCGTTGGATGGAGAGGCTTTCATCGTTCAGGGGAGAATATTCTTTGTTGGCGGACGCCTCCATCCATAAACAACGCTCCAGGTGGCAGGCGCTCTTGCATACCAGGGGGTTAACCTGACTGTCGGTCGGAGCCCATCAAGGAATGACGATGGTGTTGTGACATTGACCGGGCTGATTCGCAGCCGGTCTGCTGCATACGCTTCCTGGGCCGCAGTCCGCATCGGAGAGGCAACCGATGACCTCGGTCCACAACGGAATGTGATTGCTCTGATCGACCTCTTGAAAAGGAAGCCAGAGCGGCGCCCAGGAGGGATCACCGCTGGACAGGCGACGGAGGTCGATCGCGGCGAACCAGAGCTGCGCGCGGCGCATACCGACGGCGACGGTGCTGTTCTTCAGAGAGAAGCCGTAGTCACCCTTCGAGCTGAACCCGACGAAGAGCAAATCGCCGCCCAGCTGCGAGAACGGGGCGAACTTGGGCCACGAGGTGTTGGTGCCGAGTCCCAAAGACGCTCGTTGCAAGTCATGGATGGTACCGCCACTGGCCGCTATCAAACGAAGACGTCCCATGTTGTTGTCATACGTCCCGGGGCCCAGCGTCGTCGTATCGCTGGCGGAAGCGGAGATGAACGCTATCCATTTTCCATCCGGCGACCAGGTCGGGTAATAGTGAAAGTCCTGGCCAGCGGCGACCAAGGTGCGCAGTGCGCCGAATTGACCATTGTTGAATGGAACAATGGCGATGTCGCTGTCCGCAAGGGCAAAGCCGCCGTTCTGCGTCGTCGTCAGTCTGGTGCCAACGGTGAGAGCGATGTTCTGGCCGTCCGGTGACCATTCAAGAAACATCATGCTCTTCGTCCCCAGGGACCCCGGTGTCATCGTCGAGACGGCCGCCAGGGTGATGCTGTCGTAAAGGGCCAGGGATGTGCCCGTGGTTACCACGAACCTGGTGCCGTCGGGATTCAGCGCCACGCCCGTTCCGTTGATACGGGTGGTGGCGGCGGTGGGGGGAGGCGCGTCCGTCGGTGCGCTCCGGATGCTGGTCATCCCCGGTCCACGAAAGGGCCCCATCGATCCATAGTCCACCCAGGCGATCTGCTTGCCGTTGCGACTGACACTGTGACAGCCGTGGCAGGAGGCAGGATCGTCGATGAAGGGGACCGCTTTGCTTTGGCCAAACGTCAGCCGGTAAATCCCCGACTTGGCCGTCGACCAGTAGTAAAGTCCGCCGGCCACAGAGGTGGGCGTGAAGTGGATCTGGATGGCGGGCGAAGTGGGCACAGTCGCGCCATCGCCGGCGGCGGCAACGGTCAAGGACACGTCGCTGTCGCGGTTGGCGTCGCCGACGGCCTGCCAGTCCTTTGGGAGAACCTGGTAGATGCACTCGACCGCCGAGCAGCTGGTGTAGAAATCCATCATTCCCCGAGCATTCTTCAGCCGCAAACGATAGATGCGCGCCTGGGGGGGCGACAGGCCCTGCCACTGAATCGCCAGGTCGAGAATATTCGCCGGGTGCATGGCCCCGTCGAGCGGATAGACCACCCTCGGACCGCCAGCGGTCACTTCCTGACCACCGAACATCGTCGGCGAAGTGGGCGGAGCACTGGGATCGATGGTCTGTCCACTCCAGGGACCATTGCCCGGCGCGGATGGCAGACTGGCGTCGTCCGGCGAACCCCGGTCGGCGTTTGCGCTGCCATCGCCGCCGTCGTTTGTGATTGGGAGCGATCCAGGAGGCGGTCCACCTGTCTCCGCCGCGGCATCGAGGGCCGGCGACGTCGCGGACGATTTCACGGCGGCGCATGAAGCACCGATCGCCACAAGCCCGACCAGGACCACAATTCGCACGCGAGGGTCTGCGGCTCGCGCGGCAGAAACGGCCTCGACGCCAGGTTGTCGAATCATCGCCAAGACCACCTTGAATTTGTGAAGGCCATCCAGATCTGGCTTTGAAGGTGGGTGATTTGATCAGAAATCACAACCTTTGTGTTGGGCCAAAGCGCGCCCGCGGCGTCGCGCCAAGGAAAATGGACCTGGCGCACCAGAAAGCGCTGTCAGCGGGCATCACATCACCTGGTGCCCAGTGCGAGGTGACCGTCCGTCGGGTGGATTCTTCCGAAACCTGGAAGAGTGTCTGCGCATCTCCGTCCCTTCCGGGTGCATGGGCATGCGCGTATCTCTGTCGCATGAACAACGAGCAGCGAGTGGTGATCGTCACGGGCGCATCGCAGGGGATCGGCGCGGGTCTGGTCGCGGGGTACCGCAGGCTGGGATTCAGCGTGGTGGCGACGTCGCGGGCGATAACGCCTGCGAAGGACGAGAAGGTGCTGACGATTGCCGGCGATATCCGCGAGCGCGCAACGGCGCGCAAGGTCGTGGCGGCGGCGAAGGAGCGATTCGGGCGCGTCGACACCCTGGTCAACAACGCCGGTGCGTTCGTCGCCAAGCCGTTCATCGAATACACGCAGGAAGACTTCGACGTGGTGACCGGGACCAACGTCACCGGGCTCTTTCACATGACGCAGGTCGTTCTCGCCGAACTGCTGTCCCAGCGGAGCGGGCACATCGTCAACATCACCGCGGCGCTCGTCGATCAACCTCTCGCGTCAGTTCCCGCGGGTCTGGCCGCCGTCACCAAGGGCGGGCTGAACGCGCTCACCAGGTCGCTGGCCGTCGAGGTGGCGAAACGTGGGGTGCGGGTCAACGCCGTCGCGCCGGGCGCCGTCAAGACGCCGATGCACGCCCCGGCCACGCACGACTTTCTCGCCAAGATTCATCCCGTCGGGCGCATGGGCGAAGTGCAGGACATCGTCGACGCGGTTCTCTATCTCGAATCGGCCTCGTTCGTGACCGGCGAGATTCTGCACGTCGACGGCGGCGAAGCGGCAGGCATCGGATGACCGTGAGGTGTTTCGCAGGCGCAGGGCCGAGCAGTCGGCGTGACGTGGGGTGAACGAACAGGAGGACGCGATGATTCGCAAGAGCATGACAGAGTGGCAGGGTGATGGACAGAGCGGCAGCGGTTCTCTGAGCACCGAGAGCGGCGCTCTTCGCGAGCAACCGTATTCGTTCAAGACGCGCTTCCAGGACGGCGAAGACGGCAAGACAGTAACAAACCCGGAGGAGCTCCTGGGGGCAGCGCACGCGGCCTGCTTTGCCATGACGATGGCGTTCATTCTGTCGCAGGCGGGCCACCCGCCGAAACGGCTCAAGGTCACGGCGGCCGTCGACATCTCGAAGGACGGCACCGGGTTCTCCATCACGTCGATCGCGCTGGATCTCGAGGCGCAAGCCGAGGGACTGCCCGTCGAGCTGTTCCACGTACTCACCCAGGCCGCCAAGGTGAACTGTCCGGTGTCGAAGGCGCTCTCCGCCACTCCCATCTCCCTGACTGCACGGCTGATTTGACGGCAATGGACTGGCGTCTGTTGATGACGATGCAGGTTGAAGTGGTCGGCCCGCAGAAGATCGGCGTGGTGCCGCACGGCGCTCGCGTCACGGCCCCCATCGCCAGCGGCCATTTCGAGGGGCCTCGGCTGCGGGGAAGGGTGTTGCCCGGCGGCGGCGACTGGACGCTCCTCCGGGGGGACGGCGTCCTCGAGCTCGACCTGCGCGTCACCCTGGAGACCGACGACGGCGCCCTCATCTACATGACATCGTTCGGCCTTCGCCATGGGCCACCTGAAGTGATCGCGGCGATAGCCCGAGGGGAAAGTGTGGACCCCTCGACCTACTACTTCCGGACCACGCCCCGCTTCGAGACCAGCCACCCAAGATACGAATTCCTCAATCGACTCCTCGCCGTGTCCAGCGGTGACCGGCGCGTGACCGGTTCCATCTACACGATCGACGAGATCGTATGAACCCCTCGCCGACAGGAGGACCTCGATGCGCTCGCGTCCCTTGATGACTCTCCGCCTGAACACGGCGCCCACGCAGAACATCGGCACGGGACCTCACGGTACCCGCCTCACGTTCCCCATCACCGGAGGTTCGTTTGACGGTGACAGGCTTCGCGGCAAGGTGCTCCCGGGCGGCGACGATTGGGTGGTCAAGCGCGCAGACGGCGTTCTTGAGCTCGACCTGCGTGTCACGTTGCAGACCGTCGACGGCGCCCTCATTCACATGACGTTCCAGGGCATCCGCGATGACGGGGCGCCCGGCGCTCCCTATTTTCGGACGCTGCCACGCTTTGAGACGGCCGAGGCGAAATATGCCTTCTTGAACCGCCTGCTGGCCCTTGGCACCGGCGAGATTCGCGCCGAAGGTCCGGTTCACGTGATCGAAGAGCTCCTCTGACGGGTGCGGGGTTGAGCCGGAGAGCGGCAGGGGGATACTCTCCCTGGAGATGAAAGAATTCCCTGGCAACGGCGCGAAGCTCCACGACTACGAGGCCTTCATCGCGACTGTTGACAGCGGGAATTTGACCCGGGCCGCCGCTCGTCTTCGGCGGTCGCTGCAATCGGTCAGCCGGTCGCTCTCGGCGCTGGAAGCGCAGCTGGGTGTCGTTCTCATCCGCCGCACCACACGCACGGCGCTGCCCACCGAAGCGGGCCTGGCTTTTCATCGACGCGTGAGCGCGGCGTTTCGCGAGATCGCCGTCGCCGAGGCCGAGCTCAGCGATACCTCGGAGACGTTGAGCGGAACGATCTGCGTCGCGGGCTCGGCTTTCTTCGTCGGCCACCACATCGTTCCGATCATTCGTGACTTCTCGTTGCAACATCCGGCGGTCAAGTTCGACCTCCGCATCTCCGAACAGTTCGCGGAGCCGATCCGCACCGGGGTCGATCTGATGATTCGAATCGGCCAGCTCCCGCCCTCGCCGATGAAGTCGCGGAAGATCGCCTCGCTACGACGTGTGGCCATCGCCTCGCCCTCGTACCTGGACCTGCGTGGTCGACCCGAGGCGCCGGCCGATCTGGCGCGGCACGTTTGCATCATTCGCACGTCTGCGCAGGACGCTCGCGCCTGGACCTTCCATGATCGGGACGGGGCCCCTCACCGCGTCTCCGTGCAAGGAGGGTTCGAATCCGACAATGCCTACGTGACCATGCACGCCGCGCTGGCTGGCATGGGAATCACGGTGATGCCGTTCTACTACGTTCGCCAATCCATCGAGAGTGGCCTGGCGGAGATGGTGCTCGACGACTTCACGCTGGCACCGACTCCGGCCCACGCCGTGTGGCCCTCGGCCTCGCGAACGCCGTCGCGTGTGCGGCGATTCGTCGACCTCCTGGTCCAGCAGCTCAAGAAGGAAGTCATCTGAAGAGCGGATCCAAGGCAGGCCCCGCCGCCTGACGGCAGTACGTCCGGGTGGACGATTGGTTTGCTTCCAGTCTTTGGAAGAGTGTCTCCCCACCTGGGCCCTTTCGGCGGTATCAGCGGCAGCGTATCTCTCTCCCGTGCCCAACGTACGACGATGGCAATCAAAGCGGTGGGCGGTCACAGAACCAACGACAGGGGAGACGAGACCATGAGGAATGTCTATATGTGGAACAAGCGGCTGTTCATCCCGGCGGCCCTGGCAGGTGCACTGGTCGCGACGGGGGCACTCTTTGCGCGCGCGGACGATGGTCCCAAGATACCGGTGGATTTTCAGCGTGGCCTCCTGGCGAATTCCATGCTGGTTACCAAAGAGCCGAACAACACTGGGCTCCTGACCGGCGTCCATCTCGTCTACGTGAATCCGGTTGGCTCTGACCGGTTCAAGCGCGGCGGTTCGGCGCCCTATCCAGAGGGAACTGTGTTCGTTGATGACGTCCACGAGTTCTCGCTGGATGACGGTGTCTATCACGAGGGCGGCCGAAAATTTTTGACTGTCATGGTCAAGAACTCGAAGAAATACGCCTCGACGGGCGGCTGGGGTTTTCAGGCATGGAAGGGCGGCGATCCGACCAAGCCGATCGCCGATGATCCGACGAAGATGTGCTACAGCTGCCATGTTCCTCAGAAGGCAAATGACTTTGTCTTCTCGACGGTCCTTCAATAGGACCGACCTGGAGACAATGATGAAAATGAACACGAAAAGCACCGTGGCTCTCTTTGCGGCTGTCGCGCTGGTGCCATGCCTGGTCAGAGCCGATGGTTTGGTCAGCGAGCGGACCATCTCCTTGAACGCCGCCATCGAGATGGCCACCG